>NZ_JBDGQQ010000120.1:0-24063 GCF_042218895.1 Salinibacter sp.
CCTCAATGTTAAAAGAACATGAGTATTCGGAATCCGCCGCTTGCGCGGCTCACTGCCTGGACTCGAACCAGGACTTGCGGCTTAGGAGGCCACCGCTCTATCCAGTTGAGCTACAGGGGTGTCGGGTCATCGGCGCCAGTGGTATCGCGCCCACAATGGCGTAGTTGATGCAATTGAGACGGTTCCGCTTCGAACGTCGGCACCGAATCAGCGTTCGAACTTGGCGACTCATGCCCGCCGCTCTCCTCCTCCAATGCTCGATCCCTCTTCCTCGTCCTTTCCTGGCCGCACGGCCGTTGCGACGGGAGCGACCGCAGCGGGGGCCTACGCCGGGCTGTCGGTCGCGGCGTGGACCTACCGGCAGCAACTGCCCCCTCCTTTTTCGCTCCCGCCTGCCCTCGGCCTGGACGCCCGTCCCTTAGAGGGTCCGGGCGGACGCTCGCAATACTATGTTCGGCCCGGAACCGGTCCGCCCATCGTCCTGCTCCACAGCTTTAATGCGGTGGCGTCGAGCTTCGAGATGAAGCCTATCGCGGAGCACCTGGTCGCCACCACCGAACGTCCCGTCTACGCGCTCGACTGGTTGGGCTTCGGGCGCTCGTCCCGGGGTGCGCTCAACTACACTCCCGCCCTGTACCGGCAGCAGCTGTACCACTTCCTGACCGAGACGGTCGATGCACCAGCCGACCTCGTGGCCCTGTCGCTGGGGGGCGAGTACGCAGCACAAGTGTCCCTCCAGGCCGCCCCGCTGGTTCGTCGGCTCGTTCTTCTTTCCCCCACCGGACTCTCTGAGTCTCGGGGGCCCTCCTGGCCTGGGCGCCTCGGACTGACGCTGGCGGCCCAAACCGGGATCTTTGAGCTCTTCTACTACCGACTGACGCGCCGGTCGTCGCTTCGGGACTTCTACGCCCGCCAGATTTTTCTAGATGCCGACGCCATTCCGGATGAGCTTCTCGACTACGCTGCGACCACAGCCGGTGCTCGCGGGGCACACCGTGCCCCGCTCCGCTTCGTCGACGGTACGCTCTTTCTGGACGACGTCGCGGAGTCCGTCTACGCGCGCCTGTACCGCCCTACCCTCCTTCTCACCCCTGAGGCGCCGACCTCGACGGTCCAATCGTTCGAGCACCTCCCTGCGCTGCTTGGCCGGAATGCCCGCGATCTCAGTCACGAGTCCCTGCCCGGTGGCCTCCTCCCCCACTGGGAAGCGCCAGCCCCGCTGTTCCGGGATCTAAATGCGTTCCTGAACACCGACTGAGCCTCCTCGCCCGGGCCTCGATCTGCAAAATTCCATTTAATCCTCCCGATTCACTGAATGTTGCCGGAGCAAAGGATAATCGCACACCTATACATGCGTGAGTTGTCGGAGGGTGGTGGCCATCGGTTACCACCGTCCCCTGTCCCCTACGCCCCGGACCGTTACCCTCCCCTCCCCGCCCCGCGGTCCGGGGCTTTTTTATTTTCTGTCTGATCGCCCGGGCGCGAATCTCCCTCAGAGCACGTGTTTGCTCCGTCCCCCATCGACGGGAAAAGCCGCCCCCGTAATGTATCCTGCACGCGCACTGGCCAGGAAGGCGACCATGGCGGCGAACTCATCGGGCTCCCCGATTCGAGGAAGGGCATTCTCTTCTGACCACCCTGCCTCCACCTCTGCGCGGGACTGGCCCGTTCGATCCTCAATGTCCTCGGCCAAGTCCTCGAGCCGCTGAGTGCGCGTGTATCCGGGCAAGACCGTGTTTACGGTGATGCCGGCCGGGCCCACGTCTTCAGCGAGGCTCTTGGCGTACCCCTGCACACCAGCGCGTGCGGTGTTTGAGAGCGCGAGTGTCGGAATCGGCTGTTTCGCCGACACACTCGTGACCATGATAATGCGGGCGTGGTCGTCCTCAGCCGCCGCGGTACGGAGGTGGGGAAGCGCCGCGTCGCAGAGCGCAATCGTACTCATTAGGTTGAGCTCGACGGCATCGCGGTAGTCTGCCGGGTCGAGCTCCGTCGCCGCGCCGGAGGGCGGTCCCCCAGCGTTGGTAACGAGCACGTGGAGATCCCCGAAGGCATCGATCGTCTCGTCGATGGCAGTGTTGATCTGCTCCTCGTCGGTCACGTCGCACACGAGCGGAAGGACCTCCCCCTCCGTGTCTGCCTCGATCGCAGTCGCGGCCTTCGTGATGCGGCCCTCGTCGCGCGAGCACAGAGCCACTCGACACCCTTCCTGGGCAAGCTCGCGGGCGGCGGCGCGGCCCAATCCTTTGCTGGCGCCAGCGACGAAGGCGGTGCAGTCCGTGAGTCCAAGGTCCATGGAGAGCGTGGGGCAGGTTGTGATTGGAACGTCGCGTTCCCAACCTACGACACAGCACGCGGCGTGTCGACCCCGCACGGGCACTGCGGGCTGTGCGCGTGGGCAGAGATCGAGGCGCATGTTTCCGGATTGCCCGCTGGCCCTGTCCGAGGAGCACGGAACGGCAGAGCCGGGGGACACAAAGAATCTCGGTTCCGTGGAGAGGGGCGGAGTGGCGCCCACGACACGAGCCCTGTGGCGTTGCCCCTTGCGGTATTTGCTCCTCGATCCTCCCAGTCAGCCTGCGTCGGTCAGGAAGTCCGTAACGACCTCGGCCAGAGCGTCGGGGGCGTCGGCGTGCACCCAGTGGCCCGCCTCCTCGATGGTTACGAGCTCAGCGTTGGGAAATAGACCCCGAATTTCGTCGCGGTCCTCCTCGGCAACGTATTCGGACTCGCCGCCTCGCACGAAGAGGGTCGGTCCGTCGAAGGTCGTATCGGCCGTGATGGCCGCTGTGATCTCGTCGTAGTGGGCCCGAATGGCGTCCAGGTTCATTCGCCACGTGTACTGCTCGCCGTCGTAATTGAGGTTTTTGAGGAGGAACTGGCGAATGGGCCACGAGGGAACGTCCTCAGCGAGTGCGGCGTCGATCTCGTCCCGACGCTCGTAGTCTGTGGGGTCGATGCGGGCCACCGCCTCCAGCAGCTGCGTGTGGTGGGGCGGGTACGCCTTCGGGGCCATGTCGACGACGATGAGCCGGTCGACCCGGCCGGGATGGGACAGAGCCGTCTGCATCGCAGTCTTCCCTCCCATCGAGTGGCCGAGTAGCGACGCAGGGGCCAGCTGGTGCCGATCGATAAACGACCGGAGGTCCCCGGCCATGCTGGGGTAGTCGATACGCTCCACGTGCGGGGACCGTCCGTGATTGCGCTGGTCCACCGCGTACACCCGAGCGACCGTTTGGAACGCCGTGCGGCTGAGGGTGTGCCAATTTCCGTGTCCTCCAAGAAGGCCGTGTAGGACGATCAGCGGAGGGCCCGACTCGCCATACTGGTTGTAATAGAGGTCCATGCGTGCTTGATTGGTCGGAGAAATCAATACACGGCGTAGTGCCGTCCGGCCCTTGAGCCACACTTCGACGAACCGGTATCAACGAAACGCATCTTTCCGGACGAACACAACCTGATTTCTTGGTTTTTCGCGCTCCAGCCCTTTTCGTGCTTGTCGGCGTGCTAACCTGTGGCCTCGGCCGAGCACAGTCCCCGGACGGAGAAGGCACACCTTCCTCATCCCCCCCAGACTCCTCGGCAGCCTCGACACAGGCGCCGGAGTCGATCCCATCCCCATTCGCGACGAATCTGAGCCTGTGGGGAGGGGGCTCGCTCTCTACCGGCGAAATGGTCGGCAACATCTCGAAGGCGCAGTTTGGGATGCTTGGCGTCCGTTACGGACAGCCCCTGCGGCCTCCGGACCCCGGGAAATCCCCTGAAGGCCCACTGTTGATCTATACGGCCGACCTCCTCCCCGTCGTTGTCCTCTCCATTCCCCCGAACACGATCCCAGCCCCCCTTGCCGAGCGACGAGCGCAGGACGAGGAGGACTCCGCAACCCTCGACCAAGGATTGGATGCGTACGGCATCGGGGCCCGACCGGTTGGATTTCGAATCAACTATCTGCCAACAAAGCGCGTCCAGCCTTTCATTGCGGGGAGCATGGGCTTTGTTTATTTCCTGCAGCCGGTGCCCGACGAGCGGGGCAAGCACCTGAACTTTACGTTCGACGTGGGTGCGGGCCTGCGGCTCGTACTAACGGCGCGCATGACGCTCACCGTGGGCTACCGATACCATCACCTGTCGAACGGTTTCCGTGGAAAAATCAACCCTGGCGTCGATGCAAACCTTGTCTACCTTGGCATTTCCTTTGTGCAGTGACCGGGTCGTCCTCCGCCGATCGGAGGGGACCCTGCTGGCCGCCGTCCTGCTCGGACTCGTGCTCTTGGGCGTCGGGGAGCCGTTGCCCGCCCTCGCGCAGACCTCCCCCAGGAACCCGCAGCCCATTCGGGCGGGCGACCTGTACCGGATGCAGGAGATTCAAGATGTCGCCCTCTCCCCGACCGGCCGCTTCGCCGCCTACACGGTGCGCCGCGCGGTGCCGGGCTCGCGTCGAGAGGCCGGCGCTGAGGCTGTGTACCAGACGCAGTTGATGGTGACCCCGACCAGCGGGCGATCGTCTCCTCGTCTGCTAACCCGGGGCGGGGCGGGGGCCCGCCAGCCGACCTGGCATCCCGACGGCTCCCATCTTGCGTTCGTGCGGCCCGTCGAGGGCACCCCACAGGTGTTCATTATCTCCCTGAGCGGCGGCGAGCCCTACCAGCTTACGGCGTTCCCGCATGGGGTCCAGAACCCGCAGTGGAGCCCAGACGGCGAGCACATCCTGTTCGCTAGTGCCGTCCCGAAGTCGGCCGTACAACCCTCTCAAGCAATCTCTGAATCGCGCCAGGCAGGTCGGCCTGTGCTGAGCGAGCGGCCGGGCCGGGCTCCCGGTGACCTCGTGCGTTCCCCGCCGCCCGATACCGTGGTGGTGCTCCGACACGCCCAGACGCTCGACCCCGTCGACACGCTCGACCTTGGGCCGAAGGGGCAGCTTCAACTCCAGGCCGACACCGCCCGCGCCCTGCGGACCCCCGGAGAGAATGCCGCCCGCACCCGGCTGGCTCAGCGCGTGACAGGGCGCCTCAATGTGTTTTCGCCGGACAGTCTTCGTGCGGTCCTCGACAGCCTGCGTCTCCGCCCAGACACGACTGCCCTCCCCGTCATCCCCGACACCGCCGCCACCCCGAACGGCACCCTCATTCAGGCGCGGCGGTGGCTGAACCAATCCCGCAAGGGCGGGACGGCCCTGGTGTCCACCCGTCTTGAGCTGCAACAGGGGACGCAGGGGGGCACTCCAGTCCCGAAGTACCGGCACCACTTTATCGTCGAGGTGCCCTCTCCGCTCCAGGGCAGGACGCCCGCCCGCCCCCGTCCCGAGCCGGTGACAGAGGGCTACCGCACGTACGGCCAGGCGGAGTGGCTCCCCGGAAGCGGCCAGATCGTGGTGAGCGGAACCCCGCCCTCTGATCGCCCCATCGATCGTGTGCAGCGGCGAAACCTGTACGTCGTCGACCTCAACCGCGACCGGACTCGACGCCTCCTCAAGCTCAACCGCTACACCCTAGCGGCCCCCACACTCACAGACGACGGCAGCAAGGTGGCCTTCCGGGTCAAGCCCCTTGCCTCCACTCGCAATCACCAAGCCGAGGTGGGCCTGTTCGCCATCGATGGACGCTCGGAGCCGCGCATTCTCACCTCGGAGCTGGACCGCGATGTGAGCACCTTCCGCTGGTCCCCCGAAGGCTGGTACCTCTACGCGACCGCCCCCTCGCGTGGCGGCGTTCCGTTGTACCGGTTTTCGCCGTTCACTGCCGACACGAGTGCGACGCCCTCGATGTCTCCGGACCAGGCCACCTCGCGGGATACGTTTGCCCTTGACTCGACGATGGTCCGTCCGGCGCCCCACCAGAAGATGACGGAGGTCTCTCGAGCCGTCCATGACTTCAACGTAACCGCCGCCTCCGTCGTGTACACTGCGACGGACCCGGACACCCCTTCTGCGCTCTACGCCAACACGGTCAACTTCAGCAACGAGCGACGGCTGTCCACCCACAACGCCGAGTGGCTATCCCAGCGGCGCCTCGCGACGCCCCGACGGGTCACCGTTCCCTCAGGCAGCCTCGCCGTCGACGGGTGGTTCACCCGTCCCGTCCTGGCCGCCGACTCGCTCCAGCACCCCTTGCTCGTGATGGTGCGGGGAGGCCCCCTCGGGGCGGACGGCCTCCACACGCCTGAGGCATGGTTCGAGCGACAGTACCTCGCAGCGCAGGGTTTTGCTGTGGTTGAGGCTCTCCCGCGGGGGACATCCGGCTACGGCCTCTCCGTCCGGCGGGCCAACCGCGCAAACTGGGGACCGGGGCCGGCCCAGGACGTGCTCGCCGTGGCCGACTCCGCCGCGACCCGCCCCTGGACGGACGCTTCCCGGCAGGCCCTCGCCGGGGCGTCCTACGGCGGGACCCTCACGGCCTGGCTCATCGCCCACACCGACCGCTTCGATGCGGCCGTCGCCCTGAATGGGATCTACGACCCCTCTGCGCTTTTGGGCACGGCGCCGTCGTGGCGGCTCGTGCCTCAGGAGTTCGGCGGATATCCGTGGGAGGGAGCGCCGAGCCCCCCCACCGGTTCGCCCGTCCTGTCGGCGGGCCCCCTTCCGTCGTTCGACCGCTCGCCCTCGCCGTGGATGGCCCTGCACCGCAATGCGCCAATGACGTTCGCCGACCAGATCCACACCCCGCTGCTCCTCCTTCAGGGCGGGGCCGACCGCCAGGTGCGGCCGGGGCAGAGCGAGCGCCTCTACAAACGGCTCAAGGTTTTGGGCCGCCCGGCCGAGTACGTGCGGTACCCTGGCGTGGGGCACGACGTAGCTGCGTCGGCCACCCCAACTCAGCGCCTGGACCGCCTTGTGCGGACCTACGAGTTCCTGGCTCGCTTTCTCGCTCCCCCGGCGTTGCCCGGCACACCGCGCTCGGCGGACAGCCTCGTTCCCTGAGGCGCGCTGCCACTCGTGGCGTGGATGCGATTAGACTGGGATTGTCCTCGGGGCAAGAAACCAGGGATCCACAGGGAGTCCCACTGGGGTTATGGCCTGCTGAGTCCTGCGGGGGTTCGTTGGTCTCGGGGTCCAGCGCCTCGCCATCGCCTGAATCGCCCTGTAGTTTTTCGCAATCAACCGCAGTAAGCCACGATTCCTCCGTCAGGCTCTGAAAGGCGGCTGCCCGGGTGCAGGGAGCATCGATCACCGGTCGTGATCCTCTCAGGTCGCCTCCCGGTCTGGTGGAAAACGAACATCGGATCATCGGAGGAGGAGGCATCCTCCCGACACGGGCCCTGTGTCCGAACGCCACCGACATACTGCGGTCTATCCCAAAATCCTGTATCGTCTTCCCGCATGCTCTCCTCGCTCGTGTCTCGTCTCCGTGCCGAGTGGCGGCGTCTCCGGCAGGCCCTTGCCGCGCTTGACGGGCAGACCACGTTTGTGCTCACGTTTGCGGCCGTGGTCGTCGTTCTGCAGTTTACGCTGGGGGACCGCGAGCTTTTCCGGCAGCACCTCGCTGCGGATCTGCCGCCTGCCTGGCGGGGACTGGCGGCCTGGGGCTGGTGGTTTGGGATGCAGGGCCTCTTCGGGTTTGTGGTGCCGGCCTTGACGCTGTGGGTCCTGTTCGACCTCGACCCTACGGAGATGGGACTGGGCCTCGGAGAATGGCGGATCGCGACCCTCGTGGCCGGGCTGTACCTGCCCGTGGTGGCGGTCGGCACGTGGGTCCTCTCCGACGGGGCGGCGTTTCAGCAGCAGTACCCACACTATCGTCCTGCCGTCCGGAACTGGGGGACCTTCCTGTTCTACGAAGCCCTCTTTCTGTTCTACTGGGTGGGGTGGGAGTACCTGTGGCGCGGGTTTGTGCTTTTTGGGACAGCGCCCACCTTCGGCCTCAATGCCATCTTCGTTCAGGCGCTTCCCTTCGCCGCCCTCCACGTCACGAAGCCGTGGCCGGAAGCCGTCCTTTCAATCGTGGGCGGCATCGCACTGGGCGGGCTCGTCTGGCGGTGCCGGTCGTTCTGGATCGCAGTGCCCATCCACGCGGCTCAGATGATGCTGCTCGACCTGTGGTGTACCCTGCGCGTCCGCACCGGGGTGTCTGGGGTCGACCTCGACGCTCTGGCGACAGTGCTCACTCGCCTCGGCGGATAACGGGCCCCTGCCTGCTCGCGTCTCGCCTCGTGCCACCGGGTGAAGGCCGCGCAGGGTCTCCGTTCCCTCTGTTCGTAGTCCGGACACTGGAGGAGAGCCAGCTTTCCACACCGGTCCGGTGCCGGAGCTGTGCCAACTGGGGCGATTGGGTCTTCCAGGGAGGTCTCCTCCCTGCCCGAGCAAAAGAATCGTACAGCCGGGCATTTCGGAGCTGCCCTTCCTTCGAGCCGGTCGAGGAGGGTTGGGGGGCGCGCCTTGTCGTGGTGCCTCTTGCCGCGCCCTGAAGCCCATCGAGTCCCGTCGGACCGCACCGGAAACAAACCGCGCTCCACCGAGGAATTAGCCGACGAACGATACGGCCGGGCGCCCGGGCGTGGGGGATCTCACGACCCAGTCGACTCCTTCTCTTCGGAGACCAGGGACGAGCCGAAGGATTTGACGGTGAGCACCGGGCACGGAGCCCGCCGAATCACTTTCTCGGCGACGCTCCCCATGAGGACCCGGTCGAGCCCGGTTCGCCCATGGGTGGCGATGGTGAGAAAGTCGACGTCGAGTTCGTCGGTGGCGTCGATCACTTCCTCGGCCGGATGCCCGCATCGGACTTCGACACTGACCTCCAGGTCGTGCGCGCGCAGGTCGCTGGCCTCCGTTTCCAGCATCGTTCTCGTCCGATTAGTGAGTTCAACGGGCTTGGGCATTCCGGAGGACAGCCCGTAGACATCCGGGACGCCCGCGAGCTCTACTGCGTGAAGGAGCGTCACCGCCATCCCGTACATGAGCGCCATCTCACGGGCGTGGGCCAGAAGGCGGGGCCGATGCTCCGAAAAATCGACCGGCACCATCAGATCTCCGCCCCTCAGTGCCTCGGGGGGCTTCGCGCCTCGGCCCACTGTCATTACCGGACACGGCGCGTGCCGCACTACCTCCTCCGACACGCTGCCCAGTACGGCTCGGCGAATGCCCCGGCGGCCGTGCGTCCCGATCACAACGAGATGCACGTCGTGCTCCACGGC
Organism: Salinibacter sp.; assembly: GCF_042218895.1. Lineage (NCBI taxonomy): Bacteria > Pseudomonadati > Rhodothermota > Rhodothermia > Rhodothermales > Salinibacteraceae > Salinibacter > Salinibacter sp. Next base: position 9,130 of record NZ_JBDGQQ010000120.1, read on the forward strand.
GTACTGGAGAATGCCACCAGCCGCAGAGGGATGAACCACCTTCTGTTCCCGCACGCGGGGCTCAACTGCGAGAGTTGTTTCTTCAGCGTGGGACGCGTGGAGGTCGGCCAGAATGTCGGACTCGTGGATGTCGATCGTGTCGGTGAGTTCGACCTCTCGCTCCTCGACCTGAGTTACGTGCACAACCGCGTCGAAGTGATCGGCAAGGTGAAAGGCGTGGCGCCGCGCGTGCTCGGCGCATTCGGAGCCATCGGTAGCGAAGAGAATGCGGTCGAGATGAAGCATGAAACCGGACGCCTGATGAAGAGGAATTGGTGAGAATTGTCGCCTACAGGCACTCCCGCGCGGTTTAGTTCTCTGCGGCCTGTTCAGTCACATCTCGTCTCTATGCCGCGCGCTCTCGAAGGCCTGCACCTGTGAGCACCGGCGAATGGTCAAGGGCAGCCCGTCTCGAACACCGTGATTCGAAGATAGGTCTCCGCGGCACGACCCTCTGTCCGGTCTCTTTCCACAGGAACCGCAGGACTTCTCGTTCCGGCGGATAGGGAAATTCCCCACATGGACGTTGGGACGAGCGAGGTACAATCTGTATTGGTTGTTCGCGAGATTAGATGAAGAGTCACCTGGCTCTTCTCCCTCACAAGCCGGTTTCACAATGGAGTCTCTAAAGGACCCCGACGTTTTGAGCCTCGACCCAGAGACGCCGTTCTGGGAACGCGTCTACATGGTCTCGCCCCTCGTGGTGGTTGGCACCCGCAACGAGGACGGGGAGACGTATAACCTGGCCCCCAAGCACATGGCCGCTCCGATGGGCTGGGCGGACTATTTTGGGTTCGTCTGCACCCCGCGCCACAAAACCTACCGCAACGCCGTGCGCACTGGCGTCTATACGGTGAGCTATCCCAAGCCGTCCCAGGTCGTGCTGGCCAGCCTGGCGGCCTCGCCACGCACAGGGCCCCCTGAGGGGCCGCGTCGGAAGCCGACGCTCGACAGTCTGCCCATGCTGGAGGCGAAAGAGGTGGACGGGGTGTTTCTCGAAGATGCGTACTTGTTTCTGGAGTGTGAGCTCGAACGGCGCGTCGACGACCTCGGGGAGAATAGCCTCCTCATCGGCAGGGTACAGGCCGTTCACGTCCACAAAGACGCCGTTCGGGTGTCGGAAAAGGAGGACGAGGCGGTGATCCGGGATGCCCCGCTTCTGGCCTACCTCCCCCCCGACCGCTACGCAACCATCGACGAGACGAACGCCTTCCCCTTCCCGGCCGGCTTCGAAAAGTAAGCAGCCCCTCTCTCCCGGAGCGCTGCCTCGGCCCTCCCACGATCCGACCAGTTCCATGGAGGCTTCTCTCCAGTCCGGACGGGCTCGCGCTGTCCGTGCCTACCTTCAACACCACCGGGACCAGATGCTGGCCGTCCTGGAGGCGCTAGTGCGGGCCGAATCGCCGACCGACGTGCCCGAGGCGCAGGCGGAGGTGCAGGCGAAGCTGTCCCGCCTGCTGCGTACCCTGGGCTATCAGCTGACCTACTGCCCGGCGCAGGAGACCGGCGGGCACCTGTACGCCCGCCCGAACGACCGGCCGAGGGGCCGTCCCGTCCAGCTCCTCGTCGGCCACTGCGACACGGTGTGGCCCCTCGGCACCCTCCAGGAGATGCCTTTCGAGGTGGAGGACAATGTGGTGCGCGGGCCCGGCGTGTTCGACATGAAAGGCGGGCTGGTCCAGATGCTCTTTGCCCTCGCGGCACTGCGAGGCGTTGGGGTCGAGCTCAGCGTCGTCCCTCTCCTCTTTATCAATTCCGACGAGGAGCAGGGCAGCCCCACCTCTCGGCGTCATCTCCGGCGGCTCGCGGGGTGTGCGAACCGGGCGTTCGTGCTGGAGCCGGCCCTTGGGCTCGACGGGAAGCTCAAGACGGCCCGGAAGGGCGGCGGACGGTTCATCGTCCGGATTGAGGGCCAAAGTGCCCACGCCGGGCTCGATCCAGAGGGCGGGTCGAGCGCCATCCTGGAGCTCTCGCACGTGGTGCAGCGCCTCCATGAGCTGAACGACCCTGAGGCTGGCATTTCGGTCAACGTGGGCACGATCGGCGGGGGCACGCACCCCAACGTGGTGGCTAAGACGGGACGGGCGGAGGTCGACGTTCGCGTTGCGACCCGCGAGCAGGCCCGAGAGATCGAGCGGGCCCTCCGCGATCTCGAACCGACGACCCCTGGAACTGTCCTCACCGTCGAGGGCTCGTTCGGCCGCATGCCGATGGAGCCAACGCCAGCTTCGCGCCGGTTGTGGGACCGGGCTCAGCACGCCGCGGATCTCCTTGGCGTGACGCTGGAGGAAGGCCGCTCCGGCGGCGTCTCCGACGCCAACACGGTCAGCCAGTACGCGCCTACGCTCGACGGGCTCGGCGCGGTCGGCGACGGGGCCCACGCCGAGCACGAGTTCTGCTACCTCGACAAAATGGTGGAGCGGAGTGCTCTGCTCGCCCTCCTTCTCGCCGGGCCGCCCCTTCCCGAGGACGCGGCCCACTCTGTTCCCTCGGCGTTCTCGTGACGTCTTCTACGCTTGTTCCCTGCATCAGATTTCTGCTCCGACCCATGTCCACGTCCCCGATCTATGACCGCTGCACCTTCGGCTCGGTCGCCCGCATTACCGACCTCAGCACCAAATCTTTCACCATCGAGACCCGTCCGCCTGCCGAGTGGCACACGGGCGATTACGTGGTCGGGGTTGTGACCGACACGTCCGGCTACCGCACCATCGAGCTGCCGACGGGCCGGGACATGGAGGTGGCCGAGGGAGATGCCGTCGTGGGGGCCTTCGGCACTCGGGAAGCCACCCTGGAGATCACCGGTTCCTGGCGCGACATCGGGCAGGAGGGCGGGATGCACGCCCTGACCCGGGCCGGCCTCTTCGGCCGGGCCACCTCGCGGTCGACCCTGGTGCAGCGCCCCCTGGAGCTCCAGTATTACGGACACGTCTGCCGGAACGGCGAAACCGTCACCATGCAGGACGCCGCCCCCTCTGTTGACGCACAACCCTTCACGACCCCGACGGTTCTCTTCGTTGGCACCTCGATGTCGGCGGGCAAGACCACAGCTGCCCGCATCGTGACCCGACGGCTGAAACGGATGGGCCTGGACGTGCTCGGGGCCAAGGTGTGCGGGGCCGGGCGCTACCGCGACGTGCTCTCGATTCAGGACGCCGGGGCGGATTGGGGACTCGACTTCGTAGACGTGGGCCTGCCCTCCACGGCAGTGCCTCCGGAGGACTACCGGCGGGCCGTCCGGCAGTTGCTCGCCCAGATGGCCCGTCCCCCGGCCGACGTGGCCGTCGTTGAAATTGGGGCCTCTCCGCTCGAGCCGTACAACGGCTCCATCGCGGTCGAGGAATTGCAGGATGCCCTCGCCATGACGGTCCTCTGCGTCTCCGACCCGTACGCCGTCCCCGGGGTCGACACGGCCTTCGACCGGCTCGCCCCCGACCTCGTGACGGGCATCCCGACCAACACCGACGCAGGCGTAGCGCTGCTCAGCCAGCTCACCGACCTCCCCGCCTTCAACATCCGGGACAACGACACCTACGACCGCCTCGACGCCATGCTACGCGATCGGCTCAACCTTGGCCCCAGCGCAACATCGACCGTCAATCCATGAGCCGATAAATCATCTCGGAACTGCCGAAAACGAGGACCTTCCACGGCGTCCATCAGTCTACCTCCGGGAAGGACCGGGCAGAAATCACCGGTCCTGGGGCCCGCCGAAGCACCCCTTCGCCGGGCAGAGGGGAGGGGTTCCCTTTCACGAACGGGCCGAGGCAGATCTCTTGAACATGAGCCAGGTGAAGGGCGGCCCCGATCCGCTCGACGAGGTCGACCCCGTAGGCGAGGGCGCGTTCCGAGGACGAAGAGAAGTCGTGTGCGAGAAGCAGGGTGCGAATCATCGAATTGCAAAGGCGTCGGAGGTCAGGATTTGAATAGAGGCCGCGGGGACGTAAAGACCTCCGCCCGGACGGGGAATTTCTTTACTCGTGTGTCGCGGCAGTCTCGGCCGGCGTGGACGACACGAGCGACTTCCGATCCGGCTTCACGACGAACACGGGCATCGGGGCGCGTCGGAGCACCCGTTCCGCCACGCTCCCAAGCAGCACCCGATCGAGGCCAGTGCGGCCGTGCGTAGCGATGACGACGAGGTCCACGTCGTTCTCCTCCGTGTAGTCGAGAATCTCGCTCGCCGGATTCCCAGCGCGGGCCTCAATCATGACGTGCTCGTATCCAATTGTTTCCCGCGCCAGGTCGGCGAGCTGCGCCTCCACGTTGTCGATGACCTCTCCGGTGGGAAAGGACACCGGTTCGAAGCCGTAGGCTGCAGGGTAGACCGGTTCGTGTACGACGTGGAGCAGGTCGATCTCCGCGCCGTAGGTCATGGCAATTTCTTTGGCGTGTCGGACGGCCGTGTCGGAGGCCTCGGAGAAGTCGACGGGGACAAGCACGCGACGTATGGCCTCGCTCGGGGCCCGGTCTGCATCCGCCCGTACGGTCAGCGCGGGGCAGGGCGCCTTGCGCACCACCTCTTCCGTGACGCTCCCGAACAGCATGCGGTCGACCCCGCGCCGGCCGTGGGTGCCCATCACAGTCAGGTCGATGGCCTCCTCCTCGGTGTAATTGAGAATGGCCTCGGCCGGCGCAGCCGACTCGACTTGCTCTTGTGCGATGGGCAGTGCCGAGAGGTCCGGCTCATTCGGCCCCGGCCCCGACTCGGCAGATCGGCGAAGCCATTCGGTGAGCGTGTCCTGGGAGACCGGGAAGCGCTCGCGGTCCTCCTCGTAGTCGTGTTGGTAGCGCCCTGTCACGTTTAGGATGTGGAGCTCCGCGTCGTGCCAGTCGGCTAGGTAGGCGGCCTGTGGAAAGGCACGGGCCGCCCCCTCCGAGAAGTCGGTAGGAAAGAGAATACGTTCGATCGAAAGCATGGTCAGTGGGCTGGGATTGTGAAGGAGATGGCGATGAGGAGGAAAGAGGGGCTACTGGGCCGTAAATCCGCCGTCGAGCACAAGCTCCGAGCCGGTCATGAATTTCGACTCGTCGGAGGCGAGGTACATCACGGCGTACGCCACGTCGTCCGGCTCGCCCATGTGCCCGATTGGGTGCATGGCTTCGAGCTCTTCTTTCGAGGCGTCTTGCGCCTCCGCCCCGTAGTCGGCCATCTGCGTGTCGATGTAGGCCGGGTGGATGGAGTTGACGCGCACCCCGGCCTCGGCCAACTCGATGGCCGCATCTTTCGTCATCGTCCGCACCGCCCCCTTGCTCGCCCCGTAGCAGGCATGTCCGGCCACGCCGACGAGGCCCGCGACGGAGGAGACGTTGATGACCGAGCCTGTGCCCTGCTCCCGCATGAGCGGGGTGCAGTGCTTCATCCCGAGAAAAACTCCCGTCACGTTCACGTCCATGAGCTGACGCCAGTCCTCGACCGTCTCCTCCTCAATTGGGGTGATGCGGTAGATGCCGGCGTTGTTCACCAGAATGTCCGGGGCCCCGAAGGTCCCCTGCACCTCCGCCACCACTCGCTCCCAGTCCGCTTCCGAGGCGACGTCGTGCTCAAGGAAGGCGGCCTCGTGTCCGGCCTCATCAACACTCGCGGCCGTTTCCCGACCGGCCTCCTCGTCGACGTCGGTAATCGCTACGCGGGCACCTTCTGCGGCGAGCATCTTGGCCGTGGCCCGCCCAATGCCTCTCGCTCCCCCCGTGACGATAGCAACCTTTCCCTGTACGCGTCCCATGAGATGTGTCTTTTTTGGAGGAGTGATGCGTCAATCTCTTGCCGGGTGGCCCTGCCCCTTCCCATTGGAGCAGGCAAAACGTGGAAGTTCGGCTTTTCCTCGCTCATCAAATTGAGGGGCTCCCCTCTCCGTCTTTCCACGGCATCGCCCCATGCCAGCGTGGGGCACTCTGCGTGTTCGATGTGGGGAATTCCTGCACTCTCCGACGGTCCGTCCGTCTCCGTTTTGGGTTTCGAGGAGACGCCCCACAGTCCGCGAATCGAGAAGCGTACGCCGCAGCCGCTGATGGGGCGATGGGGGATCATTATCGGCGTCTCCAGGTCACGACACGGACGGCCTGTGGCTCCTTCGGTGCCGGGTCCCGCCGCGCGTCAGGACAGGAAAGATGCCATTGAGGACATCCAGGGAGAGGATCCAAAGGCAGGAGGGAAAGCCCGACCGTCACCGGTCGTGGCCACGGCCCACCGTGCCAGCAGGAAGGTTTTGCCCCGGATTTGGCGATCTGATCGAAGACGAAAAACTTGTCTCCCAGATTAGCCAGGGGTCGGCACAGAGTTGCGATGTGTGTCCCGGCAGGATTTACGGTTTGAGCACCGCCTCAGAGCAGGCACAAACGACATTGGGCTTCCCCTCCCAGAACGCAGGGCGCCAGTTACCACCGCCCTGTCTGTTCTCCCTGTGCACCTCGGCACCCCCTTCGCCCCCTGTCCGCTCGGACGATCACGTCTTCTGCGCTACCCTGCGCCGTCATGCTCGTCCGACCACGCTGTTGGATCCTCCCGCCAGGCTTTAAGAATCGAGAAATCCTCCTCCGAAAACGCCCGGTGGCGGCGGGCCGTCTCCAGGAGCACGTGGAAGTCCGTGAGCGCGTGACACGGCACCTCAGCGTCCCGAAAGGCCGCCGTGGCCACGTCGAGCTGGTAGGTAAAAATCGTCAGGACGGCCCGGACGGTGGCTCCAGTTTCCTGTACCGCCGACACTGCCCCCAACGCCGACGCACCCGTTGAGACAAGGTCCTCCACGATAATCACGGCGTCGTCGGCATTCAGTCGCGTCCCCTCAATCCGTCGCCCCTGCCCGTGCTCTTTGGCCGAGGAGCGCACGTACGCCATGGGCGCTTCTAACTGCTCGGCCAGCCAGGCGGCGTGCGGGATGCCGGCCGTGGCCGTGCCCGCGATGGTGAGGGACCCCGAAGTGGAATCCCGAATGATGTCCGCAAACCCCTCCGCGATGACACGACGGATCCGGGGATGGGCGAGGGTTCGCCGGTTGTCGCAGTAGATGGGGGCGACCCGTCCCGAAGACCACGTGAATGGATCGTGCGGGCGAAGAGAAACGGCTTCGATGTTCAGGAGGGCTCTCGCGAGGGACCGGGCTCGGTCGAGGTCTTCGACTGAGATCGGGGCGGAGCGGGAGGACGCATCAGCCATGGGGCCGCGTTGGGATATGCAGGACGAGTGTCGGGCTCTCCAAACGGCAGGTGCTTCACTCGACGTCGAGCTTCTCCTCCACCGGCGCGATCACGTAGAGTGCTCCCGTGGCCAGCGTAAACCCGACAACAGCCGCCAGCGCGAGTCCTGGCAGGGCGCTCTCGTACAAAATCCACTGTGCCCCCTGCCGGAACGGCGGCGACAGGTGCGTGGCCGCCCGGAGGAGAAGGAGTCCGAATAGGAACGCAATCTGAACCATCGTTTTCGCCTTCGCCACCTGATAGGTGTGCAGCGTCCGGCCATGGGCCTCGGCCCAGGAGCGCAGGGCCGTGACGACGATATCCCGGAGGGCAATGGCAGTTACCGCCCACCACGGCACGAGCTCAGGCGCTTGCAGGGCGAGCGTGGTGAAGGTCCCAAGGATCAGAATCTTATCGGCAAGAGGATCCAAGTACTGTCCCAGACGCGACCGGACCCCAAGTCGTCGGGCCAGCACTCCGTCGTAGTAGTCGGACAGCGACGCCAGCACAAATAAGAAGACAGCACTCATCTGGCCGGCCTGGCTCTCAACCGTCAGCAGGAGAAGCAACAGCGGCGTCGCCAGTATGCGACCGACTGTCAGGAGATTTGGAATGTATCGGAGACCAGTAGACGTGTACATACACGAAATATAATAAGCACAAATCACCAGGATTCTCCAGCGCCAAAACAAAGTTGGCAGAATTTGCATGGGGCCCTGTTGGAGCCCCTCATTTCCTGCTCTCAGGTCTGTAAAGTTTTCAGTCCAGCCCAGGGTGGCACGTCACACATGACGTGGCGTCGGATCGACTGATGAGCTCCCCCCTTCAGGTCTGTCATTGTGACGGGATCGCTCCGGGCAACCGGAAGCGGCATTGTTCTTGAGCGATGTGCTAGTGGCGACGTGGAGACAAAACGCACTCGACACGCCTTCGACATCGAACTGACTTGAATCAACACAACACGAAACCATGGGTGAGATCATTGGCATTGACCTCGGCACGACGAACTCCGTCGTGGCGGTGATGGAGGGGGACGACCCCGAAGTCATCGAAAACGCAGAAGGCTCGCGCACGACCCCGTCCGTCGTGGCTTACAAGGACGATGGTGAGCGCCTCGTAGGGGCTCCCGCGAAGCGCCAGGCCATTACGAATCCGGAGAACACCGTGGCCTCGATCAAGCGGTTTATGGGCCGCTTCTACGACGAGGTCGGGGATGAGATTGAGGAAGTCCCGTACGAGATCGTTCGGGGCGACAACGACACTGCCCGCGTCCAAATTGGCGACCGGCAGTACACGCCTCAGGAGATCTCGGCCATGGTGCTGCAAAAGCTGAAGCAGACGGCCGAGGACTACCTGGGTCAGGAGGTCACCGACGCGGTGATTACCGTGCCGGCGTACTTCAACGACGCGCAACGGAAGGCCACCAAGGAGGCCGGAGAGATCGCAGGCTTGAACGTAGAGCGCATTATCAACGAGCCGACCGCGGCGTCCCTCGCCTACGGGCTCGACGATGAGAGCAACCAGGTGGTGGCCGTGTATGACCTTGGCGGCGGCACCTTCGACATCTCCATCCTCGAGCTCGGCGATGGCGTCTTTGAGGTGGACGCTACGTACGGCGATACGCACCTCGGGGGCGACAACTTCGACAAGCGGCTCATCGACCACATCGCCGATGAGTTCCAGCAGGACACGGGCATCGACCTCCGCGAGGACCCGATGGCCCTTCAGCGCTTGAAGGAGGCCGCCGAGGACGCGAAGGTGGAGCTGTCGAGCGCCAAGACGACGACGATCAACCTGCCGTTCATCACGGCTACGGACGAGGGCCCGCAGCACCTGAACATGGATATCAATCGGGCCACGTTCGAGAACCTGATCGGCGACCTGGTCGACAAGACCGTGCCCCAGATGGAGAAGGCCCTCGACGATGCGGGCCACACGAAGAGCGACGTCGACGAGGTCATCCTGGTCGGTGGCTCGACGCGCGTGCCCCTCGTGCAGGAGACGGTCGAGGACTTCTTCGGCCAGTCGGCCAACAAGTCCGTGAACCCGGACGAGGTCGTGGCTCTTGGCGCGGCCATTCAGGGCGGTGTGCTCAGCGGTGATGTCGACGACGTCCTGCTGCTGGACGTGACGCCGCTGAACCTCGGCATCGAGACGCTCGGCGGCGTGATGACCACCCTGATCGAGGAAAACACGACGATCCCGACGAAGGAAAGCGAGGTCTTCTCCACCGCCGCCGACAATCAGACCTCTGTCGAGGTGCACGTCCTGCAGGGCGACCGTGAGATGGCCAAGGACAACCGGACGCTCGGCAAGTTCCATCTGGACGGCATTCCGCCGGCCCCGCGGGGCACACCGAAGATCGAGGTTACCTTCGACATCAACGCGGACGGGATCCTGAACGTGTCGGCCGTGGATAAGGACACCGGCAAGGAGCAGTCGATCCGCGTGGAAGCGTCCAGCGGCCTTACCGAGGAAGAGATCGAGAAGATGAAGGAGGAGGCCGAGAAGCATGCCGAGGAAGACGAGCGGCGCAAGGAGCGCGCCGAGACGATCAACGAGGCGAACTCCATGGCCTACTCCGTGGAGCAGGGCCTTGAGGAGTACGGCGATAAGCTCCCCGACGACAAGCGCGCGGACCTTGAGGACGCCCTTGAGGACCTCAACGACGAGCTCGAGACCGCCAGCGCCGACGAAGACATCAGTGCGCTGGAGAACGCGCTCGAGGAGCTGAACTCGGCATGGTCGGCCGCCGGCCAAGAGATCCGCGATGCCCAACAGCAGCAGGCCCAGCAGGGTGCCGCGGCGGGTGGTCCCGCTGGTGCCGGCGCCGGCGCGGGCGCCGCTGCAGGAGCCTCCGGAGGCGACGGTGCCGCCGAGGCCTCCGAGGACGAGGACGTCCACGACGCGGACTACGAGGTCGTCGACGAAGGCGAAGAGGAGTAACCACTCCTGGCTTTCTGCGTCGCCCCATCGGTTCCCCGGCCGTCGCGCCAGGTACCGATGGCTTCCTTCCCCTGCCCCGGTCGGGACGCCCGACCGGGGCATTCGTTATTCGGGATGGAAACCCAACGGTGAGCCAGCGGGCACTACTCGCCGTTTCGTGTGTCCGGCACGGCAGATTCTTTCCAGGTCGCTCTTGCAGGTCTGCGCTGCTGGCAGGCCGAACGGTCCTCCCGGCCCATAGGCGTGAGCGTGGGGCGTCTGTGCTCAGCACGCCCAACCTCGGGGGCACGCTCGGCGATGGCTTCTCAGCCTTGGCACCTCGGGGTTCCTTCCCCCTTTTCAATCGTCGAGTTCGTAGATCTTGCGGGCGTTCTCGGTCGTGATGCGCTCCACCTCTTGAATCGGTTGCTCCTTCACACGGGCCAACGTGTCGGCCACGTGGCGCACGTAGGCCGGCTCGTTGCGCTCCCCACGGTTGGGCTCCGGCGCCAGGTACGGACTGTCGGTCTCGACGACAATGCGGTCGAGCGGCACCTTGTTCACGTGCTCGTCCACGTCGCTGTTAGAGAAGGTCATGATGCCCCCTACCCCCACGTAGAAGCCCAGACTCCAGGCACGTTCGGCCACCTCAGGAGGGTCCACGTAGCAGTGGAGGATGCCCCGCAGTCGCTGCGGCGCGTCGGTGCGTTCATGCTCCTCTTCTAGAATGTTGAGGATGTCGTCGGTCGCCTCGCGGTTGTGGATGACGAGGGGAAGATCGGCCTCGATGGCGAGGCGGATGTGGCGACGGAAAAAGGACTGCTGCCGGTCATCGAAGGAGCGGTCCCAGTAGTAGTCGAGGCCGCTTTCCCCGACCGCCACGACGCTCGGGTGTGAGCACCACTCCACGACGGCCTCGAAGTCCTCGTCGGTCGCCTCCTCCGTTTCGGACGGATGGAGCGCGGCCATGGCGTAGAGCCCGTCGTGATGTTCGCACAGGTCGATCGCCTTCCGAATGGAGGCGATGTCGATGGCCGGCATGACGATGGTTTCGATGCCTGCCTCCCGGGCGCGGCGCAGGGTCGCCTCCCGGTCCTCATCGAATTGGTCGAGGTAGAGATGAGCGTGGGTGTCGACGAGCATGATCAGGGGGTGCGGACGTGTCGGGAGCGAGGCGAGTGCAGCCTCCGCCGTGGAACGTCGGCGGGAACGAGGCCCCCGCCCTCAATCGTAGGAGCAGCGAATCGGGCTAAGGAGGACTGCAAGTTGGAAGATCAGTCGGAGCCCCCAAACTGTAAATGCGTTGGATCGATTTTCACTGGACGCTCCAGGAGGCCCTCTGGCGGACTGGAGGCGGAAGGGAGCTCGTTGTCGGGGTTCTCCTCGCAAGTCTTACGCTTGGGGTGCGCGCCCAGCAGCCCACGTCTCAGGGCTCCACCCGGGTCGAGGTGCGCCTCTACCACCGGACGTCCGTTGAATCGGCGACCCTGACGCCCAAACGAGGAGGATTCGCAGTGCGTCTCCCCAGCGGTGGCGCCCCGGTCCTCCGCATCCGCACTGGGGAAACGGTGACGCTGGGGCGCCGCCAGAGCGATGTTTACGTGCGTCGGGGCGACTCGGCGCTGTACGCGCACTCGCTTCGGCTCGCCCCGACCCGTGGGGCAACGTGGACACTGGCGCCGGGCACCAGGTCAGCCCGCGCATATACCGGAGGACTTGCTCTTGCGCCGGACTCGGCCGGGGAGGCGCTTCAGATCGTAAATCACGCGCCGCTCGACGACTACGTGGCCAGTGTCGTAGCCAGCGAGTACGGGTTCGAGGATCGAGAAGGGGCAAAAGCGATGGCGGTCGCGGCTCGGACCTATGCCCTCTACTCCAGTACACACCCTGAAACCAGCTACGAACAGGTCGACGGAACCGCTTCTCAGGTGTATCGGGGCACCGATGCCATCACCGAGACTGCCCGCCGTGCCACCCGCCAGACCCGCGGCCAAGTTCTAACCTACGAGGGGGCTCCCATTCAGGCCGTGTACTTTTCATCGAGCGGGGGCCATACGGCAGACAACGAAGACGTGTGGACCGACAGTGATCCCCTTCCCTACCTGCGCGGGAAGAAGGACCCGTATGACCGGGCGTCGCCCCACCACCGGTGGACGGCCCGGATCAACCGTAGGGCCCTTCTCCGGACGCTGACCCTGCACCAGAATGCCTCCGTCGAGGGAATCCTGCTCGGGGACCGCATTTCAGGACGACGGCTCGCCACCATTGAGCTTCTCCACTCCGACGGGCCCGAGACCGCGATCGAGGCGAGCACGTTCCGCCGCGTGGCAAACGAGGGCGTGGAGGGCACTCCTGTGAAGAGCACGTGGTTTGACGCCCGGCGGGAGGGCTCGGAATACGTGTTTGAGGGACGGGGGTATGGCCACGGGGTCGGTCTCAGCCAGTGGGGCGCCCACGCGATGGCCCAGCAGGGGAAAAGCTACCGCGAGATCTTATCTTTCTACTACACTGGGGTCGAGGTCGAGCAGCGCAGCGATCTTTCGCTCCCTTCCTCACGCCCGCCGCTGGCCAACGAGGCGACCGTGAGCCTCCCCGACTCTACACAGCGCGATACCACGTCGGGCCGGATCGGGTGGTAGCAAGTCCCGCCGAAAGCCTACCGCTGCAGATGATCCCTGCCTGAGACTTTTGCGGAGATCTCCTCCGCCCCTCGCCGTGGAAACTGTGCAAGCCGTCCCTGGGGAGCCGGGCGATCCCCGCTCCCATCCGCCGAGTTCTCCCACCTGTCAAAATGGCTCGGCCCCCTCGGAGTACCACGATCCGCTTCGGTTGCAGACCATTCTCTGTTTGTTGCATGAGTGCCGCATTCTCCCTGATGACATCGCACGCTAGGCTTCCTCTTTTCCTGGTGTTTCTTTCTGTGCTCGTTCTCGGAACGGATACGCCAACCGCGGCTGGGCAGTCGCCCCCCGACACGTCCATTGCCATGGAAGTTGAAATGGCCCCCGTAGAGGTGACCGCCACCCCATTCCGCATTGCCACCGAGGCCGCCTCGTTTGCCGCCTCGGTGCGTACCCGCAGCGACGCGGCCCTCAATAGCACCCCATCCCTCTCGCTGGAGCAAATCACAGCGGGGCTGCCCGGCCTCTCGGTACAGAGCCGCACTCACTTTGCGTTGGGGGACCGCATCACAATCCGTGGCTTCGGATGGCGCGCGCAATTCGGCGTGCGCGGAATCCAGATGCTTCTCAACGGAATTCCCCTTACGGTGGCCGACGGCCAGTCGGTCGTGCACATCGTCGACCCCTCGTTCGTGCGGTCTGTAGAGGTCATTCGCGGTCCCGCATCCACCTTTTGGGGCAACGCGAGCGGGGGCGTCCTTTCGCTCTCCACCCAGCCGTCCCCAGACGCCGAGCACACAGTACGCCTGAAGCAGACTGTCGGCTCGTACGGCCTATCGAAGACGGACGTACAGGTCACGCCCAACCTCGGCCCCCATCAGCTGAGCGTCTACTCGTCGTATCTCGCCCAGGACGGCTACCGCCAGCACAGCGACACGCGCCTCCTCCGCTCCGGCTTTACGAGCGACTTCAGGCTCGGGCCCGACCGGGGCCTCCGTGTGGTCGGGGCCCTTCAGCACATGCCCCAGGCCAACTCGCCCGGATCGCTCAGCCGACAGCCCGCCCAGAACGATCCCAAGCAGGCGCGCCCAACCATCCTCAACTTCGATGTAGGAAAGGATGTGACGCAGGGCCAGCTCGGCGCCACGTACTACGACGACGCGGGCTTCGGCACGCTAAACGCCACTGCGTACGGCATCGTCCGCGACTTGCAGAACCCCATTCCGTTCAGCGTTATTGACTTAAATCGGAAGGCGGGAGGCGTACGCTTCACCCTAGAAGATCGGACCTCCGCGGTGCAGTGGGGCGTGGGCGTCGAGGGCAAGTTGCAGCGGGATGATCGGAAGGAATTTAAAAGTGACGGCGGGGTCCCCGATCGAGACAGCGTGCTCATCAATCAATTCGAGACGGTATCCAACGCCGGGGCCTTCGGACGCTTGGCCTTGCCTCTCGGACGGCTAAAACTGAGTGCCGGCCTGCGCGCCGACTGGATCGAGTTTGAGGCCAATGATCGGACATCCGCCAACGACGACGGCACACAGACCTTCCGCTCGCTGAGCCCGTCGGTCGGCCTCTCGTACGATTTGGGAACGGGCCGTCTTTTCGCCAACCTGAGCACGGGACTGGAGACCCCTACGACCACCGAACTTAGTAATCGGCCCGACGGGCAGGGCGGCTTTAACGACCTGAACGCCGAGGACATTCTCGGGATCGAGGGCGGCGCGACAGGCACCTGGAGCGCCCAGCGCCTCTCATACGACCTGACGGTATTCTACCAGGACATCGAAAACGTCCTCGTGCCGTTTCAGAAGAAAGACTTCGGCCCGACGTACTACCGGAACCAGGGTGCGGCCCGAAATTTGGGAGTGGAGAGCTCGATTCGATGGCGCCCCTCCGGTCCGCTGTCCGCCCGGGCCAGCTACTCGTACGTGGACGCCGAGTTCACGGCGGGCACCATCGCGGGCCCAGACACGACGACGAGCCTCGACGGCAACCAGCTCCCCGGCGTGCCCACCCACCGGCTCGGGGCCACGGTACAGTTCCAAGCGGAGCCCGTTCGCTCCTTGGTGACGGTGCAGCACGTGGGCGAGCAGTATGGGGACAGTAAAAACACCGCCACAATCGACGACTACACCACGGTCGACCTGCGGCTGAGCCACTCCGGCCTCCCCCT
>NZ_JBDGQQ010000121.1:0-8878 GCF_042218895.1 Salinibacter sp.
CGCCGGCCTCTCGTTTGCTCTCATCTCCTAGAGGACCGTCATGAGCGAAGCGAGCCGAGTCCCGATCCCCGAGCCTGACCCGTCACCGCCCCCGGATCCCTCCTCTTCGGAGGAAGCGGATGGGGAAGACGACCTCTCCTCCCTCCCTCCCGTCCATCAGGACGTGGTTCGCCGTCTCCGTGCGAAAGTGGAGCGTGCTGCGACCCTCCTTGACCAATTGCAGACGGAAAACGAGCGCCTGCGACAGCGCGTCGAGGAGTTGGAACAGCAGCCCTCCGTTCCAGACGACAAGACGGTACTCGCACTCGAGGACGATCCGGAGCATCTCCAGGATCGGATCTCGGACTTCATCGAGGCGATCGACACGTACCTCAAAGATCGGTCCGTGGCACCGGGAGAGACAAAGTTCTCCCCCGACGACGCCCCCTCTTGACTGGCTCTTTTTCTCTGGGCTGGTGCCGATCTGCCTCTGCTGTCTTTTCCGCACCTCACCGACCGAGTCCTATGGCCGATTCGGAGCACACAAAGTCGATCCGCGTGCACATCATGGGTCGTGAGTACGGCCTTCGCGTGCAGGAGGGCGACGAGGCGCACACGCGCCGCATCGCGTCCTCTGTCGATGAGCGGATGAAGGAATTCAAGGAGGCCCACCCTGAACAGGCGGAGCTGACGGCGGCCGTCATGGCGGCCCTTGCCTTCGCCGAAGAGCTGTTTCTCCAACGCGAGCAGTACGAGGAGGGAACGGCTGCGCTCAACGGCGAACTGGAGCGTCTCGTCCAGCGGCTCGACGCGTCCATGCCCCCGGCCCCGGACGGCGAGAGCGATTGAATCCCGCTCGTCCTGCACCGGGGGGAGCAGGGCCCGTCCCGTAGAGAGCAGTTCCTCCTGGTCAACTCCTGCAGAGTCGATCGTGGCGGCATGATTAAGCTTGACGACATTCGCCTCCAACTCGGAGACGAGCTCCTGTTCGACGGGTTGTCGTGGACAATTTCTCCCGAGCCGCGCTGCGTGGGCCTCGTCGGCCCCAACGGCGCCGGAAAGACAACCCTGTTCAGGGTCATTACCAACGAGCAGCGCGTGGATTCAGGGGAGGTGGTGCGGGAGGGCGTATCGATCGGCTACCTTGAGCAGGATGTCCAGGAGCTGCCTGGCGACCGTACGGTGCGGGAGGAAGCCCTCCGAGGCTTCGACGACGTGCTGGCCCTCGAAGAAGAAGAGGAACGAATCAGTGAGAAGCTGGCTGCTACCGACCACGAGAGTGCGCGCCACCGGAAACTCCTGAACCGTCTGGATCGAGTCCAGGAGAAGCTGAATGCCCGTGAGGCACACCGTGTCCGGCCCCGCACCGAGTCCGTGCTCACTGGGCTCGGCTTTGCGCCCGACGAGCTCGACCGGTCCCTTCGCACCTTCTCGGGCGGCTGGCGCATGCGGGCGACCCTGGCCCGTCTTCTCCTCAAGCAGCCCGACGTGCTGCTCCTCGACGAGCCGACCAACCACCTCGACATCGAGAGCATCGACTGGCTCGAGGACACCCTCCAGACGTACCCCGGGGCTGTGATCCTGGTGAGCCACGACCGCTCGGTCCTCGACCGCATGGTCTCATCCATCGCCGAGCTCACGCGAGGTCGTCTCCTGCACTACGACGGCAACTACTCCCACTACCTGGAGGCGCGCGAGGCCCGCTACGAACGGTGGCGGCGGCGGTACGAGAACCAGCAGAAGCGAATCGAAGAGATTGAGGAGTTTATCTCCAAGTTCCGGTACAACGCCGCGCGGGCCAGCCAGGTACAGAGCCGGATTAAGAAGCTGGAGAAGATGGACCGGATCCCCCCGCCCCCCGATTCGGAGCCGTCGATCTCGTTCGAGTTTCCGGAGCCCCCTCGCTCGGGAACCGTAGTGCTGGAGCTCTCCACGTTCCGCAAGGCCTACGAGACCGAAGAGGGCACGATCCCAGTGTTTACTGAGGCCGGCCCTCTCACCATCGAACGGGGCGACAAAATCGCGGTCGTGGGGCCGAACGGGGCCGGCAAGTCCACCCTCGCCCGCATCTTGCGCGGCGTGGAGGACTTTGAGGGCACGCGTACTGAAGGACATAACGTGGAGATGTCCTTCTACGCCCAGCACCTGACCTCGACCGCCCCTGCCCCCCAGGCCTCAGCGGTCGCTGGGTTTGACCCCAACCAGACTGTGTTCGAGGCGGTCCGCGAGGCGGCCCCCAACCGTCCGAAAACGGAACTGCGCAATCTGCTCGGCACTTTTCTCTTTACCGACGACGATGCGTTCAAGGAGATACGGGTACTGTCCGGCGGGGAGAAAAGCCGACTTGCTCTGGCCCGCACGTTGCTCTCGCCCGCCAACTTCTTGATCCTCGACGAGCCGACCAACCACCTCGACATCCAGTCGAAGGAGGTGCTCATCGAGGCCCTGCAGCAGTACGAGGGCACCTTCGTCCTGGTGAGTCACGACCGGCATGTGCTCGACGCGGTGGCCGAGACGACGTGGCGCGTCGGCGGCGGCACGGTGCGCACCTTTCTGGGCAACTACTCCGACTTTCGCTGGCAGGTGGAGGAGGGTTCGGCCCGGCCCCTCCAAGACTCCACAGGGACGGCGGACGCGTCTCCCCCCTCCGATTCCTCCTCGAACGGCCAGGTGTCCGGGAACGAGTCGGGTGGGGCCCCCGACGCCGATGCGATGCAGCGGCCCGAAGAGGGGCCCTACGCCGACCTCAACTCGTACCAGCTCAAGCGCAAGCTGGAAGAGACAGAAGCCAGAATCCTGGAGATTGAGGAGCGCCAGGAGGAGCTCGAAGCAGCCATGGCCAATCCGGAAGCCTACGACGGAGATGGGGCTCAGGCCCGCGAGTTGTCCGACGAATACAATGCCCTGAAAGAGGAACTGTCTACCCTCTATGACGAGTGGGAGATGCTCACCGAACACGTCATGGCCCTCGAGGACCAGTAGAGCGGGACCGCTGTCTTCTCCCCCACGTATTTTTTTAGGTCCCGCCGCACGAACTGAATCCCTCTATGTCCCTCCTTCGCTCTCTTGGTTTGCTTCTCGCCCTCACCGGCGGTCTTTTCCTGCCGGAGGCCCACGCCCAGATCGAGTCGTTGCCCCGCCCCGACTCCCTCGACACGGCCTCGTTTGGGGTCTCCGTTGCCATCGGCGACTCAATCGCCGTCGTAGGGGCCAGCGGCGCCTCTGTCTGCGGCGACGACGCCGGGGCGGTGTTCGTGTACGAGCGCCGTCCAGGGCCGCTGGTGACGTCCTGGTCCCTCTCGGCCCGGCTGGTGCCACGGGACTGCCACGCAAAAGCGTTCTTCGGGGCCGATGTGGCCCTCGACGGATCGCGCATCCTGGTGAGCGCCTTCAACAGCGACCTCGTGGGCGAAGGCGAGAACGCGGCGTACATCTTCGAGCGTACGGCCAGGGGGACCTGGACGCAGGCGGCACGCCTTACCGGGCTCTCCAACCAGCAGGAAGGCTTGTTCGCGGCGGGCGTAGCGCTCGACGGCGACCGGGCCGTCGTGAGCACGTCCGGCAACCCAGAGGGCGCGTACAACGGCGCCGCGTATGTTTTCGAGCGCGACGCTGCTACCGGTGCGTGGTCCCGCACAGCCCGGCTATCGGTCCAACGCGGGACCGAGTCGGGCGTCCTCGGGCGGGACGTTGCCCTCGACGGCAATCATCTCGCCGTGGCGGCCTCCACCTTCTTCGAGCAGGAGCCCGGATCCGTCTATGTGTTTCGGTACGACGTGGCGGCTGAACGCTGGCGGCAAGACGCACACCTGAAGGGCATCGACGCGTTTTTTATCAAGCTCGACCTTCAGGACTCGACCCTAATCGTCGGTGAGGACCGGGCCGGGAACGATGAATCGGGCGCGGCGACGGTCTACACCCGCGACGACACGACCTGGACGCGGTCTGCGACTCTGCGGCCCTCGATCCCGTACGACTCTGGGGCCTTTGGCTCTACCGTCTCCCTGCAGGACGGACGCGCGCTGATCACCGGCTACGACGAACAGCTCGGCAAGGAAATCAACATCGACCGCGTCGTCTACGTTTTCCAGCGGCAGACCGAAGGATCGTGGCAGGAGCGCACCATCCTCGATCTCGGCACCGTAGACTTTGGGGCAGGACTCGATCAGAACAGCCAGATCGCTATCATTAGCTCGGTGCCCAAAACTGAATCGGGCACCGCGTACATCGCTCGGCTGCCGCAGCCCAAATGACGGGCGACCTTCGCCTCCTCCCCCTGCGTCTTCGACAAGCCGTGTCTGCGGATCCTTACCCCTCCTTTCTTCGGTGGGCCCTCCCTCGTCTGGGCAAGCGATGGGCGGGGTATCGCCGGGTTCGAGGACAGGTCGAGTCGCGCCTTGCCGACCGTCTGCAGGCGCTGGGCCTGCGGAGCCTCGATGCGTATCGGGATTACCTGGAGGCGCATCCGGACGAGTGGAAGCGGCTCGACGCGATGTGCCGCATCACTGTCTCCCGCTTCTACCGCGACCCGGTGGTCTTCGATGCCCTGCGGGACGAGGTGCTCCCAGCGGTGGTCCGGGGGCTCCCCTCACAAGGGGAAGCGCCACTTCGGGCCTGGAGCGCGGGGGCGGCGTCCGGCGAGGAACCCTACACCCTCCGGATTTTGTGGCGCCACGCGCTGCGCGATCGGTTCGGGGGCCGTTCGCTGCACGTGACGGCGTCGGAGGCACAGGCGCACATGCTAGAGCGAGCGCGACGCGGGTGCTACCAGCGGGGCACCCTCAAGGACCTCCCCGAGGCCTGGATCGACCGCGCGTTTGTCCACGATCCGGCCCTCGACTGCGGCAAGCACGCTGAACCCTACTGCCTCCATCCCATCTACCGCCGCCACGTCACGTGGCGTCAGGACGACATCCGGACCTCGATGCCCGACGGGACTTTCTCTGTCATCTGCTGCCGGAATCTCGTCTTTACGTATTTCGATGCGGCCCTACAGCGTCGTTTCCTGCGTAAGCTCCTCGAGCGGCTTCGCCCCGGCGGAGTGCTCGTGCTCGGCGCAGACGAATCCCTGCCCGACGAGGCCTGGCCTCTTGACCGAGTCGAGGACGGACTCCCTCTCTACCGCCATCGCCCGTCGTAGACGCGAACGCCTGACCCTGGGGCCACACCGTGTCCAGATACGGGACCCTGTTCTCAGCTCTCGTCTCTCATTCCCGCGAGAATGGAACCGCTCCTGGAAGCCCTCGGGCCTTTCTCCGCGGTAGCGGGCCCCGCACTCGTAGACGGTTTTCGGCCGATGTCGAACCGGAAGCAGAGGGGACCTATGTCGGCCTCCTTCTGGTCGGCACGCTCTGTGGATTTGAACTGGGGAGATCTTGGATCGCTCCTGTCAAGGCCTAGAACCCGTCGTTCTTCGGTTCACCCCCAGCCCAGCTGCGCCCGTAGAATGGCACGCCGAGCACGAGCTTTCGCGGCGGCATGCCCGCCTTCACGAACAGATTCACGGCGCCCGCCACTGCGGACCGGACAGAGGACAGTCACACCCGCGCAGTCGTCTCCGCGAAGGTGTTCCACAGCGCGTCGTTCATGCTGCCAGCCGAGAAGAGTGTGATGCCCTGGGCACCACCCTCGTGCGCCTTCTCGATGAGGCGCTTCAGGCCCCCCGGCGCCACGGCCCCCACGTTGAGGCCGCTGTACACACGGGTTGACTTGCCCTGCCCCCGTAGCCGCTCGATGCCGGCCCGCGTCTGGTCGCGCACCCAGTTGGCCCCGGCGTGGTAGAAGTTGTGGTACAGCATGGGGTGCACGTAGTCGAGGTCCCAGTGGTGCCACCGCTGACGGACGGACTGCCAGTTCGGAAAGGTAGCGGCAGACACTGCCTTGTCGTTCTCCCGGGCGATGGGAATGAGACGATCGTTCACCAGGTTTGTGATGCTCTCATAGCGGAAGAGCCGCCACTCCATACTCGCAGGGGGGTTTTCCAGATCGAAGGGATCGGACCCGTGTTTTTCCTCGAACATCGACCGACAGACATCACAGTAGCAGTAGTCGTACGGGGCCTGCTCCTCGTTCTGCACGACCCCGTACTTTGGTTGGAGCGCCTCGGCAATGATGACGTCAGGGAAGCGGATATAGTCGAAGTGGATGCCGTCGAGCCCGCCGATGGATGTGATCTCCCGCACCCGCCTCTCGATGAAGTCCTGGGCCCCCGGCCGGTTCGGACACGTAAATTTGTAGTAGTCGACGTACGCCGGCGCGTCGACCGCCGACTCGCCATTTCGGTTCACCACGAACCACTCCTTGTGGGCCTCAACGATCTCCGGGATGGTGCAGGGCATCGAAATCATCCAGCCATGCACCTCCAGGCCCGCCTGCTTGGCAATCGGGAGAATCGTTTCGAGCCACTCCCCCTCGACCGGCAGAAAATCGCTTCCGTAGTACGCCGCGCTATTGCTGTAAACCTGCGGCAGGATTGCGTCGATGTTGTGTGTGCGTAGCCGTTCGAACCGGCGTTTCCACTCGTCCTCAGGAACATCGAGTTCCGGCCCCATCCACACCCAGTTCGTCGGGGCGGATTCGGGGGGCGACGGCTTGTCCCCGTCCGTCGCATTCGTCGGGGAACGCTCGGGCGGGGTCGAAACGCCCGCGGCGGCCGCGCCGAGGGCCCCCGCCCCGAGAGTTTTCAAAAACGCGCGTCGTTCTGGCATAGAGAAGAAGCGTTGAGTCCGAAAAAAGGGGTCCTGTCCGCACTCGTCTGCCGTACGAGGGACGAGACCGCAGCGAGAATAGGATTGCAAGCTATGCCTGAGGCCGGGATCGTGCAACCCGCGCCAACCCGGGACCGCTTCCAAGATGGAACGCAGCCCTTCTCCCGACCGGTGGTTTTTCATTCCTTCGGCACGACCCACGCGCGATCGATGACCCCGTTCGCCACGTGGTACAGCACCACCTGTTCGTTGGGAGGACCAGGCCCACCGGTAATCGTCTCGTGGAGAACGACGGTTTGGCCCATCGGGGCCGTGTGGTGAATACGAACATTAAGATTTTGTGCTGTCTGGAAGGTGGACGCGTACTGGTCACGGAGCGAGGACCGGTCGCTCATCGCCAGCGAGTCCGGGTGCTCGTACACCTTCAGGTCAGGGGCGAAGGCGTCGAGAAAGCCGCCGAGGTCGCGGGCATTGAAAGCATTGGCGCCCTGTTGCACGACGGCTTCTGGAGGGCGCGGGGTCAGCTCGTTCGGGGTGTACACGCGGCCCTCCTTGACAACCCGGTGGATCGACGAGGCGTTCGAGAGGTCTGCAAGTGGGTTTTGGTTCAGGACCACGAGATCGGCCTGCATGCCGGGCTCAAGCTGTCCGAGGTCGTCACGGCCCATCAGTTGCGCCCCGCCCGCGGTCGCCGTCGCGAGAATATCACGCGGCGTGAGGCCGGCGGCCCGCATGAGCTCAAACTCGCGGTAGAGGGCCGGGCCGTGCGGTGTACCGATGTTGCCCGCGTCGGTGCCCGCCGCGATGGACACCCCCGCGTCGTGAAGGCGCTTCAGGTTGCGCATCGCTGTGGTGTCGGACGCGATCGTGGGGGCCTGCTCGATGCGCTTCCGGAGGCCGGCCGGGACGAGCGAGTCGGGGAGGGCGCGCAGGTCGAAGAGCGAGGCGATGACGTCCTTCTGCCCGATGCGGTGCTCGGCCGTCGTGAAGTCGAGCTGCTGGGCAAACGTCTCGCGGTAGCGCTCCCCGACCATGAGCGTCGGCGTGTAGAGCACGTCGTTCTCGCGGAGGAGACGCACGAAAGCGTCGTCCACCGGCTTGTTGAACACGCTGTGGACCAGGATGTCGGCCCCGGCCTCGACGGCGGCGCGGGCCGTCTCCAGCTCCGTCGCGTGCACGGCCACGCGCTTCCCCGCGGCGTGCGCCTCGTCGACCACCGCCTCCACCACGGGCCGGTAGTCCGCGGGCGTCTCGTTTCCCTGCACAATGTACCAGATCTTGATCAGGTCCACGCCCGCGTCCACCTGTTCGCGCACCTCCTGCCGGGCGGCCTCCGGATCGGTAATCTTCAGGATGGGCGGGTCGCCGAGGTCCAGCGATGGGCGGGAGACGCTGGAGATGAGCGGCCCGGCCACCGCCACGGTCGGGGCCATCGCTGTAGTGTCGGCCTGCGCACGCACGTCGAGGTTCCACATCGGCCCGCCTACGTCGACCACGCTCGTGACGCCGCTGCGCAGGTAGCGGCGGAAGGTATCCGGCAGACGGTCCTTGATACGACGGAGTTCCTCGGCGTAGGGCCGCTTCGCCCGAAGATCGATCACGTCCGGACGTGTGTAGAGGCCGCCGCTCTGAAAGAAGTGGACGTGCCCGTCGATGAGGCCCGGCATCACGTACGTGTCGGGCATCTCGTAGACGGTTGCCCCCTCCGGCACCGTCACCGCGCTCGAGGGGCCCACCGCCGCGATGCGGTCGCCCTCCAATACGACCGTCGCGTTCTCGATCACCGTCGAGTCGGCGGGATTGAGGGCCGTGGGGCCGACGAGGGCGGTGGGCTGGGCGCTCGACGAGTGGCCCCACGCAACGAGAAGAAGCACGACGAGGAACCAGCGGGGAGATGGTGGAGAGGCCATTGGGGGCTACCGCGGAACGGTGTTTTGTTCGATCCACTGCGCGAGTTCCTCTTCACTCACCTCTCCCGAAGCCACTCGTTCCATGACCCGCACCATCTCGGCCTCGTCGGGATCGAGTCGAGGTCCATTTCTGAACAGAAACGCTCGGGCCGCAAGGAGATCCGTTCGCTTGTTTCCGTCGACGAACGGATGATTCCGAACGATGCCGTGACCGTACGCCGCCGCGAGCTCGAAGAGGGATGGATCCGCGAAGGCATGCCGGTTCTGCGGCCGACTGAGTGC
>NZ_JBDGQQ010000122.1:0-19627 GCF_042218895.1 Salinibacter sp.
TCCCCGTCCGCTCAACGGGCGGTCGACGTTGTCCAGGCCGACCGGTAGATTTTAGTGCCTCCGCGGAACGTCCGTCGGAGGTCTTGTTCTCCCGCTCTGCCCGCCAAGACTCACTCAACCAGCGTCCCCCCAATGCCCTGTGTACCCAGCCCTTTTCGTGCGTGGTGCTTCGGGCCGCTCTTTATCGGGGTACTTCTTCTTACAGGAGTCCCCGCCCAGGCCCAGGATTCGTTTTCGATTGAGGAGATTCTCGGTGCTCCTTTTCCTTCCGACATGACGGCGGCCCCTACCGGCGATCGGGTCGCATGGGTGCAAAACAAGGAAGGCGTCCGGAGCCTCTGGACCGCCGCCGGGCCGTCATACCAGGCCCGCCGAGTCGTCGCCGCAGAGGGCGATGATGGGCAGCGGATGGGAGAGGTCACGTTCACGCCGGATGGCAGACAGATCGTGTACGTCCGGGGCGGAGCGCCAAACCGAAACGGAGTGCACGCGAATCCTCGGAGTCGCCCAGATCCGGCTGAGCGCGCTGTGTGGAGCGTGTCCATCCAGGGCGGTGTCCCGCAGAAGATCGGGGCCGGTCACGCGCCCACGGTTGCTCCTTCGGGCTCACACCTCGCCTTTCTGCGCAACGGGCAGGTGTGGGCCGTCCCACTCCCACTCGCCGACACGACCAACCCGGCCCGTCTCTTCACCATTCGCGGCGACGCCGAAGACCTGCGGTGGTCTCCCAGTGGCGACCGGCTGGCATTCGTCAGCGACCGGGGCGACCACGGCTTCGTGGGGGTCTACGACCTCGACACGAACCGCCTCCGGTACCTCTCCGCCAGTGTCGACCACGACTCAAACCCGGTCTGGAGCCCCGACGGGAACCGAATTGCGTTCCTTCGTGTCCCGCACGAGGAAGACCCGGACTACAGCCCCGACCGAACAGCACTGCCCTGGTCGATTCACGTGGCGAACCTGGACACTGGGGAGAGCCGCACGATTTGGACCGCCGATGCGGGCCTGGGAAGCGCGTTTCAATCCATCCGCGCCGAGAACCAGCTCTTCTGGGGAGCCGGCGACCGCATTGTTTTTCCCTGGGAGAAAACCGGGTGGTTGCACCTGTATTCGGTTCCCGCCGATGGGGGGCGAGCAACCCCCCTTACCGCGGGTCCGTTCGAGGTGCAGTTTGTCACGATGGCGCCGGACCGGGAATCCTTGATCTACGCTTCGAATCAGAACGACCCCCACCGTCGGCACCTGTGGCGCGTCTCTGTGGGGGAAGGATCCCCAACCCCGGTCACGCAGGGGAGCGGCATCGAGTGGGCGCCCGTCGTGACGGCAGCGAGCCAAGACATCGCCTTCCTGGCCTCCGGGGCACGGACGCCCGCCCACCCCGAGGTGCGTCCGGACGGAGCCGAGCGTCAACGCCTTGCGGCCGACGCTGGGACGCAGACGGTTCCGCAGTCTGAGCTGGTGACTCCGGACCCAGTCACCTTCTCGGCGACCGACGGGAAAACAATCCACGGCCAGCTTTTTCGCCCCCCGGACCTCGGCCCTGACGAGCAGCGGCCTGCCGTCGTCTTTTTCCACGGCGGCCCCCGTCGTCAGATGCTGCTCGGCTTTCACTACCGCGGCTACTACCACAACGCGTATTCCCTCAACCAGTACCTCGCCAATCAGGGGTACATCGTCCTCGCCGTCAATTACCGGGGCGGCATCGGGTACGGACTGGAATTCCGGGAGGCGCTGGAGTACGGCCCCCGCGGGGCGAGCGAGTTTAAGGATGCGCTTGGCGCCGGGCTGTACCTTCGGCAGCGCTCGGACGTCGACCCCGACCGCATCGGCCTGTGGGGCGGCTCGTACGGGGGGTACCTCACGGCCCTCGGCCTCGCTCGGGCCTCCGACCTGTTCGCAGCGGGCGTGGATCTGCACGGCGTGCACGACTGGACCGCCATTCGGGACGACATTGCCCGGCACTACCCGCCGTCTGAGAAAGAGGCCGCCCGCCAGCGCGCCTTCGAATCGTCGCCGATGTCGGACGTGGAGGACTGGGAATCGCCGGTCTTGCTCATCCACGGGGACGACGACCGTAACGTGCCCTTCAGCGAGACGGTCGACCTCGTCCAGGCCCTTCGCACGCACGACGTGCCCCACGAGACGCTCGTCTTCCCCGACGAGGTGCACGGCTTCCTGCTCCACGAGAACTGGCTCCGGGCCTACCGGTCGGCGGCGTCCTTCTTCGACCGAACCCTGCGTGACGACAAATAGCTTCGAGCAACACTGGCCGCAGGCCAGTCGAGGCGAGCCGGTCACGTCAACCATTGCCCGTCGCTCCCCTTCGCTCCAGCGACCACTCAGTCGGAGATTCGCGCCTCACCGAGCCGAGACTGAGTCGTGGCACAACACCCCCACCGCGGTAGCCACTTCACGCTGCGTGGTCCCGCCCGTCGGCCGGTTCAGCAGATGCCTCTGTACGACAAGGGTCGAGGAGCCACCCCCGTCGAGATTGACAGCCTCCACCGCGCCCAGATTCCGCATGAGCCGAGCGAGCTCATGTAGGTCCACGCCCCGGCTGGCGGGCTGGCGGCCGTCCACCACGACGAGAAGAAGCGCCCCCTCCTCGGTGACGCCCGCGGCGGTGCGGGGATGAACGTCCGGAATGCCCGTGCCGAAGAAGACCTCGGCGTCGGCCGTCACAGCGGTGGTTCCCGCAGCCACGACGACCGGCCCCGCCCCGACGGCGTCCACGACCGGCCAGGGCTGCGCCGCGGATCGAGGGGGCATGGGTGCCGCCACATTGGGGCTGTGTCGCGGCGGACGGCTCCACGCGAGAAGTGAATCGGCGCGACGGGTCGTCCAGGCCACGTCTACGGTTCCGTCCTGTCGGATGCCCAGCGCGCCGCGGGCCACCGGATAGGAGCGGTCTCCCCGCTGGAGCGTATCGGTGGGGGGCGTGCCCAGGTCCCCATCGTTCACCAGGAGCCCGGCGGGCTGAATGGGATCGGTGTTGGGATCGTAGTAGCCCCCGTTCACGGCCACGCAGGCGTCCTTCTGCCGCGCGAACCGAGAGACCGGCTCCACACCGTCCGGCTCGTCCGAGCGGAGCACCTCAATCGGATGGCGATGGGGAGCGGTGACGCGAACTGCCCAGGCGCGCAGTGGAATCGTATCATTTCGTCCGGCCGAGACTTTCACGCCGTCGGGCAAAGTCGCGTTCAGGGAGTCGACCGGGCGCCACTCCATCGGAAACGAAACGGCCCCCTGGGGGACCTCTGAGGGACCACATCCGGCGAGCAGTCCCATCCCAACCAGTAGCAAGAGACTCTCCCAGGAAGGGAAGGTGTCACACGTCCAGCTCATCGGCTTCCGCGGCGTGCTTCATAATGAACTCGAACCGGGCCGAACTGTCGCGCCCCATGAGTTCGGTGATCGTCTGCTCCGTCACCATCCGCTCAGTGTCCGGGATGTCGACCTCCAGCAGGCGGCGTCCATCCGGCGAGAGGGTGGTTTCGTTCAGCGTGTCGGGCATCATTTCGCCGAGGCCCTTAAAGCGTTGGATGTCGACGTTCGGGTTGCGGCCGTCGCTCCGAATTTCGTCGAGGATGCGCTCTTTGTCCGGCTCGTCGAGCGCCCAGTGCGTGTCCTTGCCCGCGTCGATCCGGTACAGCGGCGGCTGGGCGATGTAGACGAAGCCGCCCTCAATGAGCGGCCGCATGTAGCGGTAGAAGAAGGTGAGCAGGAGCGTGGCGATGTGGTGCCCGTCCGAGTCCGCATCCATCAGGAGGATGACCTTGTGGTAGCGGAGGTCGGACAGGTCGAGCGCGTCCCCCAGCCCGCACCCGAGGGCCTGCACGATGTTGGAGAGCTCCTTGTTGCTCTGCACGCGGTCCAGGCTGGCCTGCTCGGCGTTGAGGACCTTCCCGCGGAGCGGCAGGACGGCCTGCGTCTCCCGGTCGCGGGCCTGCTTCGCGGAGCCGCCGGCCGAGTCGCCCTCCACGATGAAGAGCTCGCACTCGCTGGCCGTGCTCGACGAGCAGTCCGCCAGCTTGCCCGGGAGCTTGAGCCGGTTCGCAGAGCCGGATCGGCCGCCGCTCCCGCCGGAGCCCGATCGACGGGCGCGACGCGCCTTGGCCGCCTGCACGACGCGAGACGCGATGGCCTCGCCGGTCGAGGAATGGTCGTTCAGGTATTGCTCGAGCTCCGTCCGGAGCGAACCGGAGACCAGCGACCGGGCCGACGGGTTGTTGAGCTTGTCCTTCGTCTGCCCCTGAAACTGCGGGTCGACCATGAACAGGTTGACGATGGCCACGAGCCCCTCCCGCGTGTCGTCGCCCTTAATGTCGAGCCGGTGGGGGACGAGGTCGTGCGTGTCCATGAACGACCGAATCACCGACCGCACGCCGCTCTTGAGGCCCTGCTCGTGCGTCCCGCCGTCCTGCGTGGGAATGCCGTTCACGAACGTGTGGAGCTGCTCCTTCGGCGCGT
This sequence comes from Salinibacter sp., assembly GCF_042218895.1. NCBI lineage: Bacteria > Pseudomonadati > Rhodothermota > Rhodothermia > Rhodothermales > Salinibacteraceae > Salinibacter > Salinibacter sp. Next base: position 4,471 of record NZ_JBDGQQ010000122.1, read on the forward strand.
CGGTCCACTGGAGCGCGATCTCTAGACGCCCCTCCTCGGACAGGTCGTCGTCCTCCAGCATGAACACATCGTCGTGAATCGGGCTCACCTGAAGGTCGTCCACGAGATAATCCAGGTATTCCTTGATGCCGCCTTCGTGGTGAAGCTCGTGCCGCTCCCCCTCGGTCTCGTCGCGGAAGATAATCTTCAGGTCCCGGTTCAGGTAGGTTTTCACGTCCAGATGCTCCCGAATCCAGTCCGGGTCGAACTCGACGGATTCGAAAATCTCCGGGTCGGGCCGGAAGGAAATCTCCGACCCGGTCCCTCGCGTACTCTCCTTCGTTACCTCCAGGTCCGTCACCGGGGTGCCGCGCCGAAAGCGCTGCTGGTACTCCTTGCCATCGCGCTTCACGGTCGCCACGAGCTCTTCGGACAGGGCATTCACGACGGAGACGCCCACCCCGTGCAGGCCGCCCGAGGTGATGTAGTTGCTCGCGTCAAACTTGCCGCCCGAGTGGAGGGTGGTGAGAATGAGCTGGACCGTCGGAATCTCCTTCTCGGGATGCTCGTCGACCGGAATGCCCCGGCCGTTGTCGGAGACGGTGATGCTTTCTCCATCCTCGTGCAGGACGACCTCAATCTTGGAGGCGTACCCGTTCGTCGCCTCGTCGACGGCGTTGTCCACCACCTCCCAGAGGATGTGGTGCAGGCCGGGCCGCCCGGTGCCCCCGATGTACATGCCGGGGCGCTTGCGGACGGGCTCGAGGCCTTCGAGGACGTCAATGTCTTCGCCGGTGTATGTTTTGGGCATCTTCTATGTGTCAGGTCTAGACGGTTGAAGTGCTAAAGAACGTCAAGGTGCGACCGTGCTGATGGGGACGGCGGACTACAGACGGCAGACCGCGGAAAAGGCGCTTTGCGGCGGTCCGCGGTCCGTGGTCGGCCGTCATGGATGCAAAACGGTCCCACCCTGCACCGAAGACAAATTGAGGACTACGCAGTATTGGAGGCACCTACACAGATTCATCCAGCGTCACCTCCACCGGCTCGGGAAAGACTTCCGCGAAGTAGCCGCGCTTGATCACGAGCGTCCCCTTCGCCCCGCGGTTGGTCACGTCGAACTTCGTGGTGCGCACGATTTCGTCCCGTCCGTTGTTCGTCTGGACGGCGAGGCCCTGCCGCGCCCGGGTGCTCAGGGTAAAGTCGAGCACGCGGTCCTCCCCCTCTAGCCGGATGGCGCGCACGCCCTTCGCAGGTCCCTTGTAGACCGACACCTGATGGACGGGAAAGACCAGGGCGCGCCCATCGTGGGAGGCAAGGCAGATGTTTTCGTCGCCCCTGGCCAGGTGGACATGCACGACCTCATCCCCCTCCTCCAGTCGCATGTACTTGCGCCCGGTGCTGATGGAGGGCTCGACGTAGCCGTCGATCGTGAAGCGCGTGGCCTGGCCGCTCTTCGAGATCGCGACGACGTATGGCCGATCCGGGGCGTCGGGGTCCTCCGGGTCAAAGAGCTCGCCCTGTTCGCTGGGCTCGGGCGGCACCGGGTCGGGCAGGGCGCGATCGTCGAAGGTGAGGACGCCCACCACGTGCTCCCCGTCGTCGAACGAGAAGAGCTTCTGCACCGGATCCCCGTAGCCGGTGGTGCTTGGAATCTCGGCGATGCGGGTGGTGTAGCAGGTGCCGTAGTTCGTAAAGAAGCCGACGGTGGCCCGGGTGGAGCCCGCCAGCGCCCATCCCACCTCGTCTCCATCGCGAGTGCGGATGGCGTCGAGGTCCGAGTAGGTGCCCTGCCGCTTCACCCAGCCGTCGCGGGTGACGAGGACGTGCACGTCCTCGTCGACGATGTAGTCCTCTTCGGTGTACTCCATGTCTGCTTCCGGCCCCACGATCGTGCTCCGGCGCTCGTCGGCGTAGTCCTCGCGCACATCCCGAAGCTCCTCCTCCACCAGGCCCCAGCGGGCCTCCTCGTCGTCGAGCAGCTGGCGAATCTCTTCGGCCCGTGTGCGCTTCTCGTCGAGCTCCTCCCGGATCGCCTCAATCTCCATCTGCGAGAGCTTGTAGAGCCGCGTCTCCAGGATGGCCTCGGCCTGGTCCTCGTCGAGCTGGAAGCGGTGCATGAGCCGCTGCGCCGCGTCGGCCTTGTTTTTGGAGGCGCGGATGATCTTAATCGCCTCGTCGAGCGCGTCGAAGATGGTCTCGAAGCCCTCCAGGATGTGGATCCGGGCCTCCAGTTCCTCCAGCTCGTTCCGGAGCCGCCGCGTCACCACCTCCAGCCGGAAGTCGAGGAAGTGGCGGAGGATGCTGCGGAGATCGACCTGCCGGGGCTCCTTTACGTCTTCCTCGTCGGTGGGGACGAGGCAGGTGAGGTTGACGTGGAATCGTTTCTGCAGCTTCGTGTGCTTGTAGAGGTACGCCAGGGCGGCCTCCGTGTCGGAGCCGCGCTTCAGCTCCAGCACGATGCGCACGTCGTCGGTCGACTCGTCGCGCACGTTGGAGAGCTGCGGGACGTTCTCCTCGGCGATGTGGTCGGCAATCTCTTCGACGATCTTGCTCTTGTCCACGCCGTAGGGCACCGACTCGATGATGGCGCGCGTCTTCCCCTTCGTCCGGTACGCGCCCCGCATCTCGATCGTCCCGGAGCCCGTCTCGTACATCTCCGCCAGCTCCTCCCTCGTATTCAGGATCCGCCCCCCGGTGGGGAAGTCCGGCCCCTGAATGTGCTCGCGGACGAGGGTGGGCGTGTCCACATCGGGCTCCTCAATCATGTGGAGGGCCGCGTCCACCACCTCGCCCAGATTGTGCGGCGGGATGTTCGTGGCCATGCCCACCGCGATGCCGCTCGCCCCGTTCACCAGCAGGGTGGGCACCCGCGAGGGCAGCACCACCGGCTCCTCCAGCGTGCCGTCAAAGTTGTCGCGGTAGTCGACCGTCTCGTCACGAAGCCCTTCCAGCATCTCCATCGCGAGCGGCCGGAGCTTGGCCTCCGTGTAGCGCATCGCCGCGGCGTTGTCGCCGTCGATGGAGCCGAAGTTGCCGTGTCCGTCCACCAGCGGCGCCCGCAGCGAAAAAGACTGCGCCATGCGCACCATCGCGTCGTAAATGGCCTTGTCGCCGTGCGGGTGGTACTTCCCCATCGTCTCGCCGACAACCGTTGCACTCTTCCGGTGGCGCTTGTTCGGGTACAGGTTCAGGCTGTCGAACATCGCGTACAGGATGCGGCGCTGCACCGGCTTGAGCCCGTCGCGGATGTCCGGCAGGGCCCGGCTGGTGATGACGGAGAGGGCGTAGTTAAGGTACCGCTTGCGGGCGGTCTCGTGGAGCGGGATCGTCTCGGTGACAGGCATCAGGATTGTTCAATAACGGAGCTTACCGAAGCACACATAGTTTACTCACACGTTCGCGGAGATACAACAGGCACCGGAACGCGTTTCACGAGATCCGGGCTTTCTCACTGCGTTCTCGTCTCTCCCCGAATATTTTCGCGTCGCAGAGGGCCAGAAGAGGAGTTGGGACTTACGGAGCGGTGACGACGCCCCTCACGCACAGAGACCGGCTGCCCGTTGACTGCCTCTCCTGCTGAGCAGTTTGACATTTCGTTTTGACTTACAATAACAGCAATAGGTCCGGACACCCGAGGGGGCTGGTGGACCGGCCAAGAGACCGAGGTAGTGCAGGGGGCAGCCGATGCCCGATAGCTTTCGTCTCGCGTCCTGAACGATCAGTAGTTCAGAGTGAAATAGTCTCCATCCTCGTCGGGATGGAGATGCAGCAGGTCCGCCCTCGTGAGCCGGAGGAGCGTCTGGGAGGCCTGCTCCGGAGAGATGTCGGCCAGTTGTGCGAGCTGCGATACCGAAATCCGACCGTAGTCGTCCAGGTACCGCATGAGCAGCGACTCCGTCTCCCCGAACTCAAATGTCGTGCCCGACTTCTGCCGCTGCTCCCGCAGTTCCTGAACCGTTTCGGGGCTCGCCTCCATGCTTTTGGCCTCGACCCGCACGTAAACGGCCCCTTGCTCCTCCGGCGCCCCGTCGGCAACCACGAGGTGGGGCTTTTCGTCGCTCTCCGGAATGGTGACGACCAGCACGTCGCACCGCGGCTCGACGACAACTCGTTCCGTTTCGTAATCTACAGGGGGCTGGCAGTGGGCCTCCACGGCCTGGCGAAGCAGAAACCGCTCCTCGGAGGCATGATCGATTCCGGCAACGGTGCCGTCGTCATTGACACCGAGCACGATCCGTCCCCCGCGCGTGTTTGCGAGCGCAACGACTTCCTTCGCGATGCGCTGCGGCTGGGGGACACGGCGCTTGAACTCCAAACTGAGGCCCTCCCCGAGGTCGACAAGTTGCTCCAGTTCCCGACGGGTCATGGGAGTCGCACAGATGCGTGAGGGATAACACCAACCGTGGACGATTCTGGGGGGAGCGGTGTTACTCCCGGAGGCCTGCTGACGCCCAATGTTCACGCTTTGCAGACCGGGTCATGAGCTGGTCGACCACCTCTCGGGGTTGCTCGTCCTCGAACAGGATGGCGTACATTGCCTCCGTAATGGGCATCTCCACCTGGTGTCGTTGCGCAAGGGCGTGGATGGACTTGGTCGTCCGAACCCCCTCCGCCACCATGTCCATCTCGTCCTGAATCTCACGGAGGGTCTTCCCCTTCCCGATTTGCTCCCCAAAGAAGCGATTTCGGCTGTGAGCACTCATGCAGGTCACCACGAGGTCCCCAATCCCAGTGAGTCCAGCGAAAGTCTGCGCCTCGGCGCCCATCGCGAGCCCGAGACGCTGAATTTCAGCAATCCCCCGGGTCACGAGGGCCGCCTTCGCGTTGTCTCCGTAGCCAATCCCGTCGCTGATGCCCGCAGCGATGGCGAGCACATTTTTTGCCGCCCCTCCAATCTCAACCCCGATGACGTCGGTGTTCACGTACACGCGGAGACGGTTCGTCATGAAGGCCTCCTGGATCCGCTGGGCCTGCGGAGGGGAAGTGGCCGCCGCGACGACGGTGGTGGGGCGGCCTCGCGCCACCTCCTCCGCGTGGCTAGGCCCGTGGAGCACCCCAATTTGCTCTCCGGGCAGGACTGCAAGCTCCTCAGCGAGCACCTGCGACATCGTCTGCAGAGTCTCGTTTTCAATGCCCTTCGCCAGCGAGACGACCGTGTCGCCTTCGCGGGCGTGAGCACCGAGTTGTGCGGCGACCCCTCGTAAGCCCTGGGAGGGCACGGCCAGGGCCCAGAGCGACGTGGCCTCGGCGGCGTCCCGAAGGTCCGAGGTCACACGGACAGACGGGGGAATGTCGACGTCGGGCAGATAGGTGGGATTGCGGCGCGTCCGGCGGATCTCTCGAACTGCTTCCTCCCGGCGGGCCCAGAGGGTGACGTCCCGCTCCTGTGCGGCCAGATGGACCGCGAGCGCCGTGCCCCAGCTCCCCGCCCCAAAAAGTGTGATGGAGACCGACATGACTGTACCTGCGTGGCCACGGACCGACTCACCCCCACCCGGCGCCGCTAGAGCTCTCCTCGCCCCAGCATTCCCTGCGCGGGCTCGAAGGAGCTGATCTGACTTTCAGTCCCGTTGAGAAGGCGCCGGATGTTGGACTGGTGAGCAGCAATGATGGCGAGGGCCAGTAGAATGCCAAACACGAGGAGACTGGGGTCGAGCGCGGCCCCGAAAAGGTAGCGGCGGATGGCGACCAATGTCGGGAAGGCAACGGCCGCGGTGAGGGAGGCAAGCGATACGTACCGGGACGAGATGAGCACGACCGCAAACACCGCGAGCGTGATGCCGATCGTGACGGGAGTGAGGGCGAAGAGCATCCCGGCGGCTGTGTTGACGCCCTTTCCGCCCTCAAAGTTGGCAAACACGGGAAACATATGCCCGAGTACCGCAACGACCCCCGCCAGCAGCCCGACCAGCGTGGCCGTTTCCCACCCGAAAACCGACAGGTTCGGGATCGGATCGATGCGAATCTGCGACGCGACGACGCCGGCGGCGAGGACGCCCTTCCCGAAATCAACGACCGACGCGAGAACCCCGGCCTGCCACCCCACAACCCGAAAGGCGTTCGTCGCGCCCGGGTTGTGACTTCCATAGTTTCGGATGTCAACGCCATGCAGGACTTTGCTCGACCACAGCGCCCCAGGAATGGAGCCGAGAAAGTAGGAAATCAGCAGAATAATGATTAGCGACCACATGACGGCACCTCGAGCGTTTTGAACACCGATGGCGAGCACGGGACAAAGCGCCGTGCCGGAGTTCCGTCGCCGACGGGGCGAGCGTTATCAGTAGTTTCGTTCGTACCTATCGGGCTCCCTCCAGTGTTCCCGGCGGGCCCCGTCTGTTGAGCAGACTCAGGGGTCATCGTTCCTCTCCGGATCAGCCACGACCGTGCCGATTCGAAACGGGTGCTCGCCCTCCTCTTCGAGCCGCTCCATCGCCTCTTCCGTATCTGCCTCACGGACGATGGCGACGAGCCCCACGCCGAGATTGAAGGTCCGCCGCAGGTCCGCTTCCGGCACGTCTCCCTCCCGCTGGATGAGCGAAAAGATGGGGGGGCGGTCCCAGGCGTCGTAGTCCACGGCTGCCTCGCAGCCGTCCGGCACCACGCGGCGGAGGTTGCCGGGGAGCCCACCGCCGGTGATGTGCGCCAGCCCTCGGGCGAGGCCCGCCTCCACGAGTGTCTGCACGGGCCGGAGGTACGACCGATGCACACGGAGCAGGGCCTCTCCCAACGACGCGCCGCCGAGCGCAGGAGGGCAGTCTTCAACGGTGTGGCTCTCGAACAGAACCGTTCGGGCCAGGGTATAGCCGTTGGTGTGAATCCCGCTCGACGGAAGGCCGATGAGCACGTCTCCGGGGGCTATGTCGCCCCCTTCCACGATGTCCGCCTTGTCGACCACTCCCACGATGGATCCGACTAGGTCGAAGTCCTCATCGCCGTAGACGTCCGGCATCTCGGCAATTTCGCCCCCGACGAGCGCGCACTCGTTCTCCTCGCAGGCCGTCGCGAAGCCCTCAACGACCGCCTCGGCCGTGCTCGGGGTCAGGGTGCCGACCCCGTAGTAGTCCAGGAAGTAGAGCGGCGTAGCTCCGCAGACGGCAATGTCGTTCACACAGTGGTTGACCAGATCCTGGCCGACGGTGTCGTACCGCCCAGCCCGCGTGGCCACTTTCAGCTTGGTGCCAACGCCGTCGATGGACGACACCAACACCGGCTGCTGGATGCCGTCAAGATCGGGTTCAAAGAAGGACCCGAAGGCCCCGATGTCGGCCAGGACGCCCGGCGTGAACGTGTCTCGAACGGTAGAGCGGAGGCGATCGACTGCTTCCTCGCCGGCTTCGATGTCGACCCCCGCTTCTTTGTAGGTGGTCATGGCTCTGAATCAGTGCGGAGCAGAGGGGTGAGAATCTAGAGCCGAAGGCGCCCAAATACAATTTGCAGGTACACCTGTGCCCGTCGGAAGAGCGACAGCTCAAGCGGCTCGCTCCACAGGTCGTACTCGCGACGCTCGAGTTCATTGAGCAGGGCCAGCATGCCGAGCCAGTACCGCTTGAGGGCGTAGCGCTGCCGGAAACCGAGGTCGTTGACAAGCGACCGACCCTGCGCGAGGGCATCGCGCACCCGCACGCCCTGCTTCCAAAGCAGGCGTCGCACACTCTCGTCGACACGTCCCTCCCGCAGCTGATCGATTGACACGCCTGCCTGCCGGAGGTCTTCGAGGGGTACGAACAGCCGATCCTTCCTCAGATCCTGAGGGAGCGAGACGAGATGCGCGAAGTGAAAGAAGCCGCGCGCCAGTTCGTCGACCCACCCAATCTGGACGGAGTTGGTCAGGTCGGCCAGGCCGGCGAGCAGGCGGGCGTGGGGCAATGCCCAGAGTCGCACAAACGTTTCCAGTTCGTCTGCGCTCTCGAACCGCGTTTCGCCGTGGAGGACGCGGGCGGCTTCCACCTGGGCACCGAGAAGTTTGCGGCTCAGGTCGTGGGTCGAGCATGCCTCGTAGGCGTCTGAGTAGATCTCTTCCCGAACCAGATGCAGGGACTCTCCGGCCTCGGTTCGGGCCCGTTCCTGATCGAAAAAGGCATCGGCGGCGGTTCCGCGCGGGACCGTTGGTTCGACCAGCGCCGAATGCCAATGCCAGAAGGCCTGCGCCGCCGGGCGTCGCCCCCGCGGCCATTCGGTGTAAAAAGGCTGTGGCAGGTCGGTCATCGATCGGGTTCGGCCCTGGAAGCGCACAGTGGGGGCCCACCAATACAGAACGGGGAAGCCGCGGTAGGGCTTCCCCGTCCAATCCTCCTGCGTGGGCCCGGCGGGGCGGTTACGCCTCGACGCCCGCAAACTCCTGCTTCACAACGCTGATCTGGCTGCCTTCGAGCACCATCTGGAGTTCTCGCTCCGAGAGGTCGTGCTCGACAACGTACGTCTCGTCTTTGTCGGCGTTGGTCACCTCCACGTCGGTCCCGGCCTTCACCTGGTCGCGCAGATTGCGGAACTGGAGCGTGTCGCCCTGCTCAATGCTGGCGTAGTCCTCGTCCTCCTTGAACAGGAGCGGCAGGATGCCAAAGTTGGCCAGGTTTTGCCGGTGGATGCGGGCATAGCTCTTGGCAATCTTGACCCGCGTGCCGAGCCAGCGGGGGGCAATGGCGGCGTGCTCCCGGCTGGAGCCCTGCCCGTAGTTCGTGCCGCCAACCACCGCAAAGCCGTTGTCCTGATGCTCCATGGCGCGGTCGAAGAAGCTCTCGTCGACCTGCTCAAAGACAAATTCCGAAATCTTCGGGATGTTGGAGCGGTACGGCAGAATGCGCGAGCCCGCCGGCATGATCTCGTCGGTCGAGATATCGTCGCCGACCTTGAGGAGCACCGGCAGATCGAACGAGTCGCGAAGCTCCTCGAACTCGGGAAGCGATACCACGTTCGGTCCCTTCTCAAGCTCGACGTTCTTGGCCTCTTCCGCCGAGGGCGGCTCCACGAGCTGATCGGTGTTCACGATGATGTCGTCCGGCTCACGAGCGTCGGGGTACTCCATGTCGTAAAGGCCCTCCAGGTCTCGCGGGTCGGTAATCTCGCCCGTGAGTGCCGAGGCCGCGGCGGTCTCGGGACTGACGAGGTAGACCGCGTCCTCCTTCGTGCCCGAGCGGCCCGGGAAGTTGCGCGGCACCGTGCGCAGCGAGATCTGCCCGGTGGCCGGGGCCTGCCCCATGCCGATGCAGCCGTTGCAGCCGGCCTGGTGGATCCGCGCGCCGGCACGGGTCAGCATCTGGAGGTGGCCCGTGTTCATCAGGTTCTCCAGGATCTGCCGCGAGGTCGGATTGACGTCGAACGAGACGCGATCGTGCACCTGGTAACCGTCCACGATCTCAGCGGCGCTGGCAAAGTCGCGGAAGCCGGGATTGGCCGAGGAGCCGACGTAGCTCTGATAGATTTCCTGGCCTTCGACCTCACGCACCGGCACCACGTTGCCTGGGCTGCTGGGCTTGGCAATCTTCGGCTCCAGCTTGGAGAGGTTGATCTCCTCGTGCTCGTCGTAGGTGGCGTCCTCGTCGGCACTAATTTCGCGGAAGGCCTCCTCACGGCCCTGTCGCTCCAGGAAGCGACGCACCTCTTCGTCGGCCGGAAAGACCGTGCTGGTGGCGCCCAGCTCCGTGCCCATGTTCGCGATGACGTGGCGGTCCATGCAACTCAGGCTGTCGAGCCCGGGCCCGTAATACTCGATAATCTGGTTGACCGCGCCGTCCACGTCGTGACGCTCCAGCATCGTCAGGATCACGTCCTTCGCGCTCACCCAGTCGGGCATCTCGCCGGTCAGCTGCACGCCCCAGACCTCGGGCATGTTAATCGTGTACGGCTTGCCGGCCATCGCCATGGCCACGTCAAGCCCTCCGGCCCCGATGGCGAGCATGCCGATGGCGCCCGCGGCGGGCGAGTGGCTGTCCGACCCGATGAGCGTCTTGCCCGGCTCCCCGAAGCGCTCCTGGTGCACCGGGTGGCTCACGCCATTGCCCGGGCGGCTGTACCAGACGCCAAACTTCTTGCAGGCGCTGCGCAGGAAGAGGTGGTCGTCCGGGTTTTTGAAGTCGGACTGAATGAGATTGTGGTCGACGTACTGCGCCGACAGCTCGGTCTGGACGCGAGGGATGCCCATCGCCTCAAATTCCAGCATCACCATCGTACCAGTGGCGTCCTGGGTCAGGGTCTGGTCCATCTCCAACTCAATTTCCTCCCCGACTTTCATGTCCCCCCCGACCTTGTGACTCTCGATCAGCTTCTCTGCAACGTTCTTACCCATGGTGTCTTGTGGTTTGGATCGTCCAGGTAGAAACAACGGCCCTTTCGGTAGCTGAACATAACGAAAAGGAGCTGGAGTTGGTAGCGCGTTCCGCGTAAAAATTGTGTATTCGGAGACGTCTCCGGCCCCAATTTCCGAGAGCGTTAAAGCTCCGATCGGAAGCACACCGTATTTTCGGCTGACTGGCGTTTTCGGGCATTCGAGACTCCCCTGGTCATTTCCCCACGTAGGAGAACGAGCAACGCACCCCCGGTTCAGCGCACGGTCAGGGGTCAACGGCGGGCGACCAGGGGTGGGAGTTCTACACCACCGTCTCGATTAGGCCCATGTGGAGATGCCTGGAGGAGTGCACTCACGGCGTTCACCGACGTCAGACCCGCGAACGCAGCGAAACTGCGAGCCTCCCAGACGCTGGAGGACGATCCGGCCAGAAAACGCTCGCCCCTCCTCGTTCTCTTTCGTCCCCGACCGGGAATGTCTGTGTTCAGATTTGGCCCGGCAGCGCCGCCGGGACGCCGCGCTATCGGCGCGCTGCACCCGGAAACCTGCCCCCCGGCCTCTGTGAACCGGACGGAGAAGCTTCCTGCCAGGAGTGAGACGGACGCCGGTGCCTGGATTCCCGATCACTCCTGCCGCTTCCACGGGGGAGCCTCATCGTTGAGAAACGCATCGATGCCGGCCTGACAATCGTCTGTGCCCCGGGCGAACGCATTCATCTGCACGGCGTAGTCGAGCGCCTCGTCCAGCCCCATTCCCGGTATCCGGGCCAGCATTTGCTTGGTGAGCCCCACCGCCGAGGCGCTCGTCTCTGTGGCCAATTCCCGGGCCAGTTCATCGACGGCTCCCGGCAACGCCTCATCGGGAACGGCTCGGGTGACCAGCCCGATCTCTGCGGCCGTCGGGGCTTCCACGAGTCGTCCGCGGAGCAACAGGTCACGGGTCCGCGTCTCCCCCAGCTTCCGCCGCAAGAAGACCATCACGATGGCGGGCACGAAGCCAATTCGCACCTCGCTGAACCCGAGCGTGGTTCCCTCGGCCACGTACGAGAAGTCACAGACCGCCGCAAGTCCACACCCGCCCCCAATGGCGTGACCATTCACCTTTGCAATAACGGGCATCGGGTGCTGGTATATTTGTCGGAAAAGCTCCGCGAGGTGGCGCGAGTCACGCTGATTTTCCATCGGTCCCGCGTCCCGCATGGTTTGAAGTGAGGTGAGATCGGCCCCGGCGGAGAACGCGGAGCCAGCCCCTGTGAGGACGATCACCCGAATGTCGTCCCGATCGGCGGCCTCACGGAGTGCGGATTTGAGCGCCGCGACGAGTGCCCCGTTGAGGGCATTCCGCTTATCGGGGCGGTTGAGACGAACGGTGTGAACGGCGTCGTCGGTGGTCGTCTGGACGAGTGTGGACATTGGGGGGGCGTCATGTCAACGAGAGCAGGACACGACAGAAGCACCGGAGACCGAACCGGATGGAAGGCTTCCGTGGTGCGGGTTGCGCATCTTGGAGGGACGCGATTGCCCGACGGGAAATACGCGATACGAAATACACAGTACCACCTACTCACCAGCAGGGTCCATCTCCCCCACCCCTTCCGCCAGATAAAACCGATAGATCGGCCATACGTCGAAGACCAGATCCAGCGCCCGATCGACGAGTTGGGAACCAAGCGCAAGGGTCTCCTCGCGGCCAATGTAGTGCCGGACGTAGATGCCCTCCGCCCCGTCCACCGACTCCGGTACCGCATCGAGCGGATCGGAAAACACCGTCTCGTTGTCATCCCCGGAGCCTCGGTGCGTGTAGAAGCGCCACCCCTCCCGTTCAAGCAGTGGATTGACGCGGTCAAGATACGTGGCGGGGGCCTCCTGGATGCGCGCCTTCGCCTGCTCCAGCAGATCAGTCGCGTAGGCGCCGACGTAGACCCCCACCGCAAAGCCGTCGGGCGAGACGCGATGCGTGATCTGTACGTCTTCCAACCGCCGGGTCTCCGGCCGGTAGAAAGACATCCAGAGGTGATCGTGACAGCCGCCGGCCCCGAAGTCGTTCTTCAGCAGCCGACTAAACACGTGCTTTTCCGTTTCGAACCCCAGGCGGTTCGGAAGCACCCAGTTTACCACCAGGTCGTCGCGGTAGCGGCGAAACGGGTCTTTGAGGTGATCAGTAACGCCCGGTTTCTCCTTCTTGTACTGGTCGATGTGCGGTTCGGCGCGGAGGCGATCGAGCATTTCGAAGACCGCTGGCGACCAGCCCTCGAAGGAGAGATCGAGCGTGTCGGGCTGGTGCAGTGCCGTCACCGGCTTCTGGGGGGGATCGATTGCCGTCGGGGTCGACTGGTCGGACATGCGCCGGTTGTGCAGATTCGGAAGGGGCGTGGTCATCCGTATGCGGATCGCCGGGAGGCGTTCACCCTCGGCCCTCCACCTCTGCTCCGCGCCCCTGCAGAAAGGCCTCCGCAGCCTCTATGAGCGGGGCACTGCCGATGAAGAGGGGGGTTCGCTGATGCAACTCTTCGGGCTGGAGGTCAAGAATCCGCCGGTGTCCGTCGGACGCTCGCCCACCCGCCTGCTCCACGAGAAGGGCCATCGGATTGGCCTCGTACATCAGCCGCAGTTTTCCTTGGGGATAATCGGCCGTGGCGGGGTACATGTAGAGGCCGCCCGTGAGCAGATTTCGGTGAAAGTCGGACACGAACGAGCCGATGTATCGCGCCCGGACTCGGGCGCCGGTCTGCGGATCCTTTTGCTTCAGCCAGCGCAAAAACGATCGCAACTCGGGCGAAAAGTCCTCGATGTCCGCCTCGTTCACCGAGTACATCGCACGGGCCGCGGGAATCTGGAGATCGGGATGCGTCAGGAGAAATTCCCCAATCCCCGGATCCAGAGTGAACCCGTTCACCCCATTTCCGGTCGTGAAGACGAACATCGTGGAGGAGCCGTAGGCCACGTAGCCGGCGGCCACCTGCTCGGCCCCTGGGCGAAGGGCCACGTGGACGGAATCGTCCCTGTCGACGTGCTCGGGGAGGGTGTAAATACTGAAAATAGTCCCGACGGAGGCGTTCACGTCGGTGTTGGTGGAGCCGTCGAGCGGATCGAAGAACACGGCGAACTGCTCCTGGGCTGTCGCGTCCGGGGACAGAGGAATCGTCTCGGGCTGCTCCTCCGACCCAATCAGGCAGCATTCTCCTCCCCGGCGTAGAGCGCGCTCGAGCTCTCGGTCGGCGATCTCGTCGAGTTGCTTCTGCCGCTCGTCCTGCACGTTGACTCTTCCGGTTTCTCCCAGCACGTCCAGGATGCCCGCCCGGCGGATGTTGTGGTTAATGATCTTGGCCGCCACGCTCACGTCCCGGAGCAGCCGCGCGAAGGCCCCGGTGGCCTGGGGAAAGCGCTCGTGGCGGTCAATGATGAACTGTTCGAGAGTCATCACCGACTCCAAATCCCCGGGCGGAGGCGGATTCTCGGAGGGAGAGTGCGACATACCGAAGCGTGGAGAGGTGTGAGGAGGAGCAGTGTGGCACTACGCCGAGAACACACGCGCCCCAGGACGTCAATGACTGGAAGGAAGGCGCTTCGTCGCTGATGGGCGGCCCCTTTCAGCTTTATTGCACAGATCCCAGCCACGCAGGACTAGCCGGACGCCCTGGGACGGAAGCCCTCAGTGCTCCTGTGGGGCCGGAAGCCAGTGTTCGTGCTTGGCCGATCGGGTCATGAGACGCTTGACCATCTTCCGTGGACTCTCGTCGTCGAACAGAATCGCGTGGACGGCTTCCGTGATCGGCATCTCGATCCCATGCCGCTTGGCCAAGTTATAGACTGACCGAGTCGTCCGGACGCCCTCGGCCACCATTTCCATTTCGCTGTGCACGTCCTCGAAGCTCTGCCCCGCGGCGATCTGCTCTCCGAGGTACCGATTTCGGCTGTGCTGGCTCATGCACGTAACCACCAAGTCGCCGACGCCCGAGAGTCCGGAGAAGGTTTTCGGGTCGGCCCCGAGGGCACGCCCGAGGCGTCGGAGCTCGGCGAGCCCGCGGGTCACGAGTGCTGCCTTGGCATTGTCCCCGTAGCTGACCCCGTCGGCGATGCCCGCCGCGATGGCGAGCACGTTTTTGGCGGATCCCCCAATTTCGACGCCGAGCACATCGGTGTTGATGTACACGCGCAACCGCTCCGTCATAAACGTCTTCTGAATCTGTTGTGCCTCGGCCTCTTCGGGCGCCGCCGCCACGACCGCCGTGGGGCTCCCCTCGGCCACCTCCTCGGCGTGGCTGGGGCCGTACAGAGCCCCAATCTGTCTCCGGGGCACCACCTCGAACACGTCGTTCAGAACCTGAGACATCGTCAGCAATGTCTCATTCTCGATTCCCTTGGACAACGCGATCAGACGCACGTCCTCGTGGGCGTAGGGACGAAGCGCTTCCATCCGACCTCTAAGTTTTTGGGACGGGACGGCAACTCCCCACAGGTCCGACGCTTCGGCGGCTTCCTCCGGGTCCGTCGTGATGTGCACGGAAGACGGGATGAGGAGCTCAGGAAGGTATGTCGGGTTGTGGGACGTGCGGTGAATTTCTTCGACAACTTCCGGTCGGCGCGCCCAAAGAACCACGTCTCTTCCTGCGGAAGCGAGATGGACTGAGAGAGCGGTTCCCCAGCTCCCTGCCCCGAATAGCGTGACGGAGGACATAGATGAGCGGTTGGATATCAGGAGATCAGGCAATGATGTGCGTGACTGTCGTCACCCGAAGGAGTCAACGTTGTGATACAAAAGATCCATCGATGAAGGCAGTAACGTTTCCCCCGGAAAGTTCGGAGGAAGGGTCCAGTCTTGTCAACGTAGCAGTACTGTCCAAAAACCAAAGCTTGGCGACGATCGAGGGCTCCGACAAGAGGGGAGCGTGTG
>NZ_JBDGQQ010000122.1:19727-23316 GCF_042218895.1 Salinibacter sp.
GCCTACTCAGTGACTTCAAGCTGATACTGCTTCGGGGTCATCCCCTCGTGTTCTCGAAACATCTCGATAAAATGGCTGGTGCTGCTGAATCCCAGCGCGTGACTCACGCTCGTTACCGTATTTTCGGGATCGGACAACAGTTCTCGGGCTCGAACGACGCGCTCTCGAGTAATGTATTTTAAAGGCGGCATGTCGAATTCGTCGCTGAAATGACGGTAAAATGTGGACTTGCTCATGCACGCTTCCTCCACGAGTTCGTCGACCGAGATGTGACGGTCGAGGTTCTCCTGGATGTACTGCACCGCCGCGGCGATGCCCCGAGAAGAGGTGTGCCGCGAGACCTCCCCCACTAGCAGGGGGCGCGATCGCGTCTGCAACATGAAGATGAGCAGCTCCTTCGCGTTCAGGTCGATCAGGCGATCGCGGTGGGGCGGATTTTCCCGGAGGAGGTACGCTATCATTTTTAGCACCCGGTGGACGCCTTCCCAACTATCGATGTAGGAGTACTCCTGCTCTCCTGCAGGCTGGTGCCGGGCCACGGACGTGTCTGTGGAGTTTTCTGCTGTGGTGCGCTCAAGCAGCGTGCGCGCGCCCTCACGGTCGATCTTGAACGTTATGTACCGAAGCGGGGTGTGACTGGGCCCTGGAACGTCGACGGTGATGGTCTGCAGAGGGGGAACCACAAGCGATTCCCCGGGCTCGAAGGAGAAAGATCCGTTGTCATTGACGTGCATGATCGTCTTCCCTGAAACCACCCCGTAGTAGGACAGGTGCGAGGTTCGGAGCCGAGCCCGATCGATGGACTCCTCGATTGTATACAGGGAAAGCGTGGACTCGTGGCCGCCGATCGCCGTCCGATTTTCGAGCAGTGACCGCGGCGCGTTGCGATGTGGGGGGGAGCGGTACGACATGGTAAACAGTGGCGAGCAAGTGGCTGGCGTGACACCATCTCCTGAAAGCTGCCGAATCTACTACAACCAACCGTTCCTGGCTGGAAGCCGCTTCACTCCCGCAGCGCCCGTAAACGTTCACTAGCGGCTCAGAAACGTCCGGGCCGGAAATGGTTCCTGTCAGCAGGTGAAAAGTCAACGGTCATTTCAATTTGGGAAGATGGAAGCATTTTCCCGGAAGATCACGCTACCGACTCAGAAAAGCGCTTCTTTATACTGCGCATGTCTCCGGTTGAGAGACGGCAACCACCCCGTTTGTAAGTATCTTAACCGTTGGAAGCCCTTACACCTACCTATAAGGGCTTCCAGTCCGGAGACACTTTCAGTACCGCCCCCCAATCAGATGCTTCTCCAGGGGTTTCCTCCACGAAGGATCTGTAATATCATCTTCTTACGGCATGCAGCACGTTCTCGCACTCGACCAGGGGACGACAAGTTCTCGGGCCATCCTTTTCGACCGACACGGGCGCATCCAAACCGTCGCCCAGAAGGAGTTTGAGCAAATCTACCCCGAACCCGGATGGGTCGAACACGACGCAAACGAGATTTGGTCGACCCAGATGGGAACCGCCTCCGAAGCACTGAGCAAGGCGGACGTGGACGCGGAGGAATTGGCAGCCATTGGCATCACCAACCAGCGGGAAACAACCGTCGTGTGGGACCGGGAGACCGGCGAGCCCATCCACAATGCCATCGTCTGGCAGGACCGGCGCACCTCTGGAATCTGTGACCGGCTCAAGGACCGAGGCCATCTGAACCTGATTCAGGAGAAGACGGGCCTCATTATCGACGCGTACTTCTCGGGCACAAAGCTCAGCTGGTTGCTCGATCACGTGGACGGGGCCCGACGGCGGGCCGAAAATGGAGAACTCGCTTTTGGCACGGTCGACAGCTGGCTGGTCTGGCGTATGACGGACGGCCAGCGACACATCACGGACGCGACCAATGCGTCCCGGACCATGCTCTACAACATCCACGAGGGGAGCTGGGACGACGAGCTGCTCGACATTCTCGACATTCCGCGCGCTCTGCTCCCCGAGGTTCGCGACAGCAGCACGGTGTACGGCCACACGCGGAGCGGCCCCTTCGACGCGGACGTGCCCATTGCGGGCATTGCAGGAGACCAGCAGGCCGCGCTCTTCGGCCAGATGTGTACCTCGCCCGGCCTCGGCAAAAATACGTATGGCACCGGGGCCTTCATGCTGCAGAACACGGGCGAAAAGGCCGTGACCTCCGATCATAACCTGCTCACCACGATCGGGTATCAGGTCGACGGCACCACCTACTACGCCCTGGAAGGATCCATTTTCGTAGCGGGCGCCGTGGTGCAGTGGCTTCGGGACGAGCTGCAGCTCATCCGGGAGTCCGCCGAGGTCGAGGAACTGGCCCGCACGGTAGACGACAACGGCGGGGTCTATTTCGTGCCGGCCTTTACGGGCCTCGGGGCCCCGTACTGGGACCAGTATGCCCGCGGCACCATCGCCGGCCTCACGCGGGGGGCGAACCAGGGACATCTGGCCCGGGCCGCCATCGAAAGCATGGCCTACCAGGTGGCCGACGTGATCGACGCCATGGAGGCGGACTCCGGGATCGCGACCACCGAGCTGAGGGCCGACGGCGGGGCCGCAGCCAACGACCTCCTCCTCCAGTTTCAGTCCGACATCCTCGATATCCCCGTCGTGCGCCCCCAAATTCTGGAAACCACAGCCCTCGGGGCGGCCTACCTGGCGGGCCTCGCGGTCGACTTCTGGAGCAGCCAGGCCGAGATCCAGAGCCAGTGGGAGCTGGACCAGATGTTTACGCCGTCGATGTCGACCGACCGGGTCCAGGAGTTGCGTAGTGGATGGTCGAAGGCGCTGGATCGATCTCGTGCCTGGGAATCCCCCGACAAAAGCGGTTCGGACGAACTAGAGGTGGAGGACACGTCGGTAGACGGAAAAGCCACGGCATCGTCCTAGCTCCTCCCGGTCGGCACACGCCTCCGCCGCCGATCCGGCCCCATCGCCAACAAGTATCCTTTTTGCGGACGCTACCCCTCCGATAAGAATTTCGATGTTTTATGGGCATCCGTGTCGAAAATCTTCGCAAGTCCTTTGGGACTGAGCAAGTTCTGGACGGGATCAACCTTGAGATCCCCGACCGAAGCTTCTTCAGTGTAGTGGCTCCTACGGGGGCCGGGAAAACGACGCTTCTGCGAATCATGGCCGGCATTGAGTCCGCCGACGCCGGAAAGGTGTATTACGACGGCGAAGAGGTCACGAATCGGGCCGTGCAGCAACGCAGCGTGGGAATGGTCTACCAGGAGTTTATTAACTACCCGTCCCTCACGGTCCGCGAGAATCTTGCCTCTCCCCTTGAGGTGAGCGACGAAAACTATTCCCGGGAAGAGATCGATCGGCGCGTGGAGGAGACCGCCGAGATGCTGCAGATCAGTCACATCCTGGGAAACCTCCCCGAAGAGGTCAGCGGCGGAGAGGCCCAGCGCACGGCCATTTCCCGGGCCCTGATCAAGGAGCCCGACTACCTTTTTATGGACGAGCCGTTGGCCAACCTCGACTACAAGCTGCGGGAGCAGTTGCGGAGTGACTTCGAACGGCTGTTTTCGGAGCAGGAGACGACGGTGGTGTACGCCACGCCGC
>NZ_JBDGQQ010000123.1:0-8432 GCF_042218895.1 Salinibacter sp.
GAATCCGCCGTGCGGCCCCGGGCGACGGGCATTCGGATGGGAATCGAACGGGTCCACTCTTACGCCCGTGAGACGAGCATGGATTGGCCGGCAGGAACGGCGCGACGCTCCTGAAAAGCGACCTCGTCACGATCGCTCGACGCATCTTCGGGCATCGCTTCGTCGAGCGCATCCTGAAAGCTTTGAAAGAGAAGAGCCGCGTAGAGGCTACGGTACGGACGGTGCTGCCGGGCCTCTTTGGAGAGGGAAAGGGGCTCGTCGTTCATGGCAAAAGGGGCGTCTTGTGAGTGAAAAAGCAGCGTCTCGGACGGCACATTATGCCTTGTCTCAAATCCCATGCCAAGAAGAATCCCAGGTGCATTCTCTCGTGTGAAAAGTACCGTTCCCTCTCGCATGCCGAGAGTCGGTCCCCCTTGCCCGATGAGCACTCCCCGAATCCTTCTGAGTCAGGATCCCCCAAGACCTCCTCAGGCTGGTATCGCCCTTGCGGAACGTCGTAGGAGAGAGACAGAGGAAGGATCGCCCGTCGTGGGAGTTTGGAACTCGTATATCCTCGACAAGAGAACTTCCGCGTCAAAGATACAGAGTTTCCACGAAATCAGGACGGGGAGTCCTCCGGGATTGAAACGACCCGCAGGGCCCTGTGCTTTCGGTACCTCCGATCCCTTTATTGCACAGAGACTGGTTTCTATTGTCCACACAACGCCGCTCGTCCTCCCATGGCTAATCAGCCCGACGTACAGTCCGACTCGACTCCTGCCAGCGATCCGTCCTATGATCTTCTGGCCTCACGACGACAGCCCCTCGATGCCATCTTCGATCCGGAAAGCGTAGCCGTCATTGGGGCGAGCGAGGAGCCGGGGAGCGTCGGGCGCACGCTGCTCTGGAACCTAGTGAGCAACCCCTTCGGCGGCACGATCTTTCCGGTCAACCCGAAGCGAGACAGCGTCCTCGGCATCGAGGCATACGATCGCATCGGGGCCGTGGAGGAGGCCGTAGACTTGGCGGTCATTGCGACGCCTGCGCCCACTGTACCGGGCATCGTAGAAGAGTGCGGCGAGGCCGGCGTGGAGGGGCTCATCATTGTGTCGGCCGGCTTTCGGGAGATAGGAGGGGAGGGGGCCAAACTCGAACGCGAAATTCAGGAGATTGCCCAGGACCACGACCTCCGCATCGTGGGGCCCAACTGCCTCGGGGTCATGCGGCCGCCCAACGGCCTCAACGCTACCTTTGCTGGCTCGATGGCCAACGAAGGCGACGTGGCGTTCATTAGTCAGAGCGGGGCGCTCCTGACCTCCATCCTGGACTGGAGCTTCCGCGAGAACGTGGGCTTCAGTGCGTTTGTCTCCATCGGGTCGATGCTCGACGTGGACTGGGGCGACCTGATCGAGTATCTGGGCGACGACCCTCGGACTGAGAGCATCGTGCTCTACATGGAGTCGATCGGGGACGCGCGCTCGTTCCTTTCGGCGGCGCGGGACGTGGCCCAGTCCAAACCCATTATCGTCATCAAGGCCGGGCGTACCGAGGCGGCCGCGGAGGCGGCGGCGTCCCACACCGGCACCCTCACTGGCAGCGACGCGGTATTGAAGGCGGCTTTTCGCCGCACCGGCGTGCTCCGTGTGGACAACATCAACGATCTCTTCTACATGGCCGAGATCTTAAGCAAACAGCCCCGACCGGAGGGCCGAAACCTGACTGTCCTCACGAATGCGGGTGGTCCGGGCGTGCTGGCCACCGACGCCCTCATCGACGGAGGCGGAGAGCTGACGCCCCTCTCGGAGGAAACCATGGAGGCGTTCGACGACCTCCTGCCTGCGGCCTGGAGCCACGGCAATCCCGTCGACATCCTGGGCGACGCCGACCCGGAGCGCTACGCCAAGACCCTAGAGGTGGCAGCGGACGACGAGAACAGCGACGGCCTCCTCGTCGTCCTCACGCCGCAGGCCATGACCGAGCCCACGAAGACGGCCGAGCACCTGCGGCCCTACGCCCGGGACAACGACAAGCCCATCCTGGCCAGCTGGATGGGGGGCGATGCCGTGGCCCCCGGCGAAAACATCCTCAACGAGAGCGGCCTGCCTACCTTCGCGTATCCGGACACTGCGGCGCGCGTGTTCAACCACATGTGGCGCTACAGCTACAACCTGCGCGCCCTCTACGAAACCCCCAGCCTGCCGGAAGACGAGGAAGGCATCCCGGACCGCGACGCCGCCGCCGAGATCGTGCAGGCGACCCACCAGTCCGGGCGGGTGCTGATGACGGAGCACGCCTCGAAACAGCTGCTGTCCGCCTACGGCATCCCGACCGTCGAGACCCGTGTCGTCGAGACTCCGAGTGAGGCCGTGGGGGCGGCTCAGGACATCGGCTACCCCGTGGCCGTGAAGCTCCACTCCACGTCCATCACGCACAAGTCCGACGTGGGCGGTGTGCAGCTCGGACTCAGCTCGGACGAGGCCGTGGAGGAGGCCTTCCGGACGATCGACGACAACATCATGGGCGAGGGCTTCGACGGGGTGACCGTGCAGCCCATGATCGACCGGAGCGATGGGTACGAGCTCATCATCGGCAGTAGCATGGACGAGCAGTTCGGACCCGTGCTGCTCTTCGGCTCTGGCGGCCAGCTGGTGGAGGTCTATCAGGACCGGGCCCTCGGCCTACCACCGCTCAACCGCACCCTGGCCCGTCGCATGATGGAGCAAACCAAGATCTACGAGGCTCTGCGGGGGGTGCGGGGGCGTGATCCCGTCGACCTCGACGCGCTGGAGACCCTGCTGGTACGCTTCAGCCAACTCGTGGTGGAGCAGCCGCGCGTGAAGGAGATTGACGTCAACCCGCTCCTGGCCGGCCCCGGCGACGATGGGCTCCTGGCGCTCGATGCCCGGGTCGTGCTTCACCCGTACACAAAAGACGAAGCGGACCTGCCGACCCCTGCCATCCGGCCCTACCCGCGGCAGTACATTGGCACGCACCCGATGCCGGACGGAACAGAGGTCACAATCCGGCCCATCCGCCCCGAAGATGAGCCGAAGCTGGTCACGTTCCACGAACGCCTCTCGGAGCGGAGCGTGTACCTGCGCTACGCCAATCTCATGAAGCTGGAGCAGCGGGTGGCCCACGACCGACTGGCCCGCATCTGCTTCATCGACTACGACCGCGAGATGGCCCTCGTGGCCGAACGGCCAGCGGAGGACGGCGACGGTGAAATTATCGGCGTCGGGCGCCTCACGCAGCAGCCCGGCCGCAACGAGGCAGAGTTTGCCATGCTCGTGATCGACGAGTACCAGGGCGAGGGCATCGGCACCGAGCTGCTGCGCCGCCTCGTGCGGGTGGGGGAGGCGGAAAATCTCGACCGCATCACGGCCGACATTCTTCAGCAGAATCACGCAATGCAGCGCGTCTGCGAGAAGCTGGGCTTTAAGCTCGTGCGGGGTAACGATCCAGCCGGCGACATGGTCAAAGCCGTTCGGTCACTCGACCCTCAGTAGACCCCCACGGGTCCCATGCGCGGATCGTCCGCGGCCCCGGAGTGGCTACACTCGCGCACCTTCCACGGAACGGTGTGCGCTAGGCTGCGAAAAACAAATTCGTGGGCCAACTCAACTCCGGATCAGTATCGAACACACGTCTCCCAACGATGAGCACCACCCCGAAGCGTATATGGCGCGTCTTCTACACCCGGGCTCGGGCCGAGAAAAAGTGTGAGGAGCGCCTCGAAGATCGCCAAATTAACGTGCTCGTGCCGAAGAAAC
The DNA here is from genome assembly GCF_042218895.1 of Salinibacter sp. NCBI lineage: Bacteria > Pseudomonadati > Rhodothermota > Rhodothermia > Rhodothermales > Salinibacteraceae > Salinibacter > Salinibacter sp. Next base: position 3,753 of record NZ_JBDGQQ010000123.1, read on the forward strand.
AGGAGATCCGGCAGTGGTCGGACCGGAAGAAGGAGGTGACCGTGCCGCTGTTCCGGAACTATCTCTTCGCCCGGGTCGACGAAAAGGACCGGCTGCGGGTCTTGCGCACGAAAGGCATCGTTCGGTGCGTGCACTTCAACGGCGAGCCGGCTCGGCTCCGCGAGGAGACGGCCGAGCAGTTGAAGCAGACCCAGGAGGCCCCCGAGCGGCTGTCTGTGGCGGACCTGCGGCCCCCGGTTGGCGAAACGGTCACCATTACCGACGGTCCTGAGGGACTACGTGGGCTGACGGGGACGGTGAAGGAGCATCGTGGACAGATGTACCTGCTGGTGCGGGTGGAGGCGATCCAGCAGGCTGTCAAGGTGGAGGTCCCAGCCGACTGGGTAGAGTCCGAACCGGCCAGTTCGTAGGCGGACCGCTGAACGAGACCCGTGATTTCGGCACCACCGAGCAGGAGGGGCTTTTCCTGTCAGCCGAGCCTCAGCGGTTCCCCTACACAAGTCCCAAAAACAAAAAGCTGCCCCCTCCCGAGAGGGAGAGGGCAGCTCGTGTCGTGCCGAAACGCCAAGGGGCGCAGCCCCAGTGAAAGCAGGGACTTTGTGCACGGGCTAAGGGGGCTTACATCATACCGCCCATGCCGCCCATGCCGCCCATGCCGCCAGCACCGCCGGCCGGCATGCCGCCGCCAGCGCCGCCACCGGCACCGCCGCCACCGCCGTCGTCCTCATCTTCGGACTCAAGATCGGCGACGACCGACTCGGTGGTCAGCAGCATGCCGCCCACCGACGCCGCGTTCTCGAGCGCCGAGCGCGTCACCTTGGTCGGATCGAGGACACCGTCCTCGAGGAGCGGACCGTACTCCTCAGTGCGGGCGTTGAACCCGTAGTCGTCCTCGCCGTCCTTCACGTTCTGAACCACGATGGACCCCTCGTGGCCGGTGTTCTCGGCAATCTGGCGAAGCGGGGCCTCGAGGGCCTTCTTCACGATGCCGACGCCAATCTGCTGGTCCTCGTTCTCAACCTCCACGTCTTCGAGGGACTCAAGGGCGCGCAGGTAAGCAACGCCGCCGCCCGTCAGCACGCCTTCATCGACGGCTGCGCGGGTGGCGCTGAGCGCGTCCTCGACGAGGGCCTTCTTCGCCTTCATCTCCGGCTCGGTCGCGGCGCCCACGTTGAGAACGGCCACCCCACCGGCGAGCTTCGCGAGTCGCTCCTGCAGCTTCTCCTGGTCGTAGTCGGAGGTCGACTGCGAAATCTGCTGCCGGATCTGGTTGACACGGGCCTCAATCTGCTCCTGCGAGCCCTCACCGCCAACCATCGTCGTGGTGTCCTGGTCGATGGTGATTCGGTCGGCCTTGCCGAGGTAGTCGAGCGTCGCGTTCTCGAGGCGATAGCCCTTCTCCTCGCTGATGACGGTTCCACCAGTGAGAACAGCGATGTCCTCGAGCATGGCCTGGCGACGGTCGCCAAAGCCCGGCGCCTTCACGGCGGCCACCTTCAGCGTGCCGCGCATCTTGTTCACCACGAGGGTCGCGAGGGCTTCCCCCTCCACGTCCTCGGCGATGATCAGAAGCGGGTCGTTCGTCTGGCTGACCTTCTCCAGGACCGGCAGCAGGTCCTGCATGTTGCCGATCGAGTCGTCGTAGATCAGCACGTAGGCGTCTTCGAGCACCGCCTCCATTTCCTCGGAGTCGGTCACGAAGTACGGGCTCTGGTAACCGCGGTCGAACTGCATGCCCTCGACCACGTCGAGATACGTTTCGATGCCGCGAGCCTCCTCGACAGTGATGACGCCGTCCTGACCGACCTTCTCGAAGGCGTCGGCGATCAGTTCACCGACAGCGTCGTCGTTGTTCGCCGAGATCGTGGCGACCTGGTTGATGCGCTCTCTCCCCTCGACCGGATTGCTCTGCCGACGGAGATGATCCACGACGTGCCGCGAGGCGGTGTCGATGCCCCGCTTCACGTCCATTGGGTTTGCGCCAGCAGTTACGCTCTTCAGGCCAGCGTTGATGATGGACTCGGCGAGGGCCGTTGCGGTCGTCGTGCCATCGCCGGCCGCATCGTTGGTCTTCGACGCGGCTTCCTTGAGAAGCTGGGCTCCGACGTTCGGAAGCTTCTCCTCGAGCTCAATCTCCTTGGCGACGGTCACGCCATCCTTCGTGATGGTAGGGGACCCGAAGGACTTCTCAAGAACGACGTTTCGGCCCTTGGGGCCGAGCGTCACCTTCACGGCCTGCGCCATCTGATCGACGCCATCCTTGAGGGCGTTGCGCGCCTCAGAATCAAACTTTATTTGCTTAGCCATGGTTGTATGCTGTATTCATTTCATTCGCGTTCAGCTCAAAATGCGACGTGCGACCGCGAGGTCGAACACCGCAGAGATGCAGTCCTTATCCTTCTTCGACGATGCCGAAGATGTCGCTCTCTCGCATGATGAGGTACTCCTCACCGTTGAGCGTCACCTCGGTGCCAGCGTACTTGCCGTAGAGGACTTCATCGCCCTCCTCGACCGTCATCTCGATCCGGGTTCCATCTTCGACCCGGCCTTCGCCGATTGCACGGACCGTTCCTCTTTGCGGCTTCTCCTGCGCCGAATCCGGGATGTAGAGACCACTTTCGGTCTTTTCCTCCGCCGGTTCCGGCTGCACGACGACGCGGTCGCCGAGGGGTCTTATGCTCGTCATAACTCGTTCGGGGTGACTTATGAGTGAGAGGTGGTTGAGTCAGTCGTTATTATCACTCGCCAGTAACGAGTGATAATAACTCACGCTAGTCAACACTGCAGAATAGGCCTTTGTTCCCGAAGAAGGGCGGGGGGCGGGGTGAAGATCGTTTAGCGACGCCGGAGCACCGGTGTGCGCCAGGGACGGGTCCTCTCTGAACTTCGAAAGGGCTCTGGAGTGGAACCGGTGTACGAAGAGGTTCCCGCTCTGCTCAACACCACCGGTTCAGGCTCACCTGTTCAGGCTCACTCACACGCGCATGTAGGGATGCGCCGTCCACGCCTTGTCTGGTACGTTCTGCTAGCGAGTACCAGTGGTATGCTCCTGCTCGCAGTGCTCCCTCCATTCCTTCCCAGTGGAGCACAGGCCGTAGTGCGGGACTGTTTGGCTCCCGTGTGTCACCAGATCCCGAGCCGCTCGCCGCATCTCTACGGCGTGCCACTGGCCATCTGTGATCGATGTACAGGAATATACCTGGGGCTTGTGCTTGGCGTGGCGGTCACGGGCTGGGGCCAGGGCCTATGGGCAGAACTCGGGCGGCACGGCCGCTACGTGCTGCTCGGTTCGCTCGTCCCGCTCAGCATCGACTGGATCGGGCCGGTCCTGGGCCTCTGGAGCAATGGACCGATCAGCCGGGCCCTTACTGGCCTCCTGTTTGGAAGCATCGCGGCCAGCTACGTGACAGACCAGGTGCTGAGAAAGGCCTCCAGAGGGGAGCCCCAGGGGAGTGAGGAGACAACGTGAGCCGAGCTTTCGGTTTGGTATTTTCTTCCATACCTTTCGCTGATGTCATTTAGGGCAGTGCCAAAAGTTGTCAGGGTGCCCTGCCTCTTCGCTTGACCTCCGGGAAGCTCCTCGATCTCCATGACTCCTCGACAGCAATCGGTTCTCGTCGGTGCCGTCGTGACCGGCATTCTCAGCACATCCTACCTGAGCTTTATCAACTTCCTCTGTTGCCTCGGGGTCATCCTTGGGGGCGTCGTGGCGGTGCAACAGTTCACGAGCCGAACCGGGACCTCTGTCGAGTCGGGAGATGGGGCGGTCCTCGGTGCGCTGGCTGGAGCTGGGGGAGCCGTGCTGGCCAGCATTTTTGATCGGGCCCTGCGTCCGCTCAATCTGGACTCGCAGTCGATTACCCAGGACGTGATGAAGAATGTCATGCAAATGGGGGGAGAACAGGGAATGTCCCCGGAGATGATGCAGCAAATTCAACAAGGGGGAAGCACGACAATGATCATCATAGGCCTCGTGATTGGGATCGTCGTAAACTCCATTTTCGGGGCGATAGGAGGGGCGATTGGGGCCGCAATCTTCAGTGCCGACGAGCAGGACGGAAACCTCTGACGTAGTGAACGGCGGAGAACCCTTCAGGAGGGTCCGTCCGGCGACACAGAATCGAACAGGGAGGGCTCGGTCTGACGCCGCTCCAGCTCTTCGATGAGGCGGCGATTCGCGCGGGGGAAAGCGTAGTCGTCAAGCTCTTCGACCTGGACCCACCGAAATGGCTGATCCTCTCGGGCCTCAGGGGGGCCGTCCGCGATGCGGCCTCGGAAGGCGTGGAGGGTGATCTTGAAGTGGGAGTAGGCGTGGGAAAGCGTGTAGAAGGGTTCTGTATCCGTTACCTCGATGCCAAGCTCTTCCTTGAGTTCACGCTGGCATGCCGCCTTCATCGACTCTCCCTCTTCCTGCTTGCCCCCCGGAAACTCCCAGAGGCCGCCGAGGAGGCCCTCGTCGGGGCGGCGCTGGATAAGGAGCCGGTCGTCCTCGTCGAACACGAGCCCCACGGCGATGTCGTGGTGGGGCACCGGCTCCGACTCGGGCGTGATCGGGTAGTCCTCCTCCGTCCCTGCGTCGTGGGCGCGGCACACGTCCTGGAGCGGACACCGGCCGCAGAGCGGGGTGCTCGGCGTGCACACCAGGGCGCCAAGCTCCATCATCGCCTGGTTGAAATCGCC
>NZ_JBDGQQ010000123.1:8532-11327 GCF_042218895.1 Salinibacter sp.
AGGTGGCGCTGTGCCGTACTGGTAGTGGCGTCCTCTTCCACGGCAAACACGCGGGACAGCACACGGGTGACATTGCCGTCGAGGACGGCGTGGGGCTTCTGGTAGGCAATGGACAGCACGGCGGCCGCCGTGTAGGGGCCGACGCCTTTCAAGTCCTTGATGGCGTCCATGGTGTCGGGGACCGTACCGTCGTGCTCGTCGACGACGTGCTGGGCGGCCTCGTGGAGGTGGCGGGCCCGGGCGTAGAAGCCGAGACCCTCCCAGTGCTTTAGGACCTCGTCACGGTCGGCCGCAGCGAGGGCCTCGACGGTCGGAAAAGCCTCCAGGAAGCGGTGGTAGTAGTCGCGCACCGTGTCGACCCGCGTCTGCTGCAGCATAATTTCCGCGACCCAGATGCGGTACGGATCGTCCGTCTCGCGCCAGGGCATCGAGCGCTTGTGTTCGTCGTACCAGTCCAAGAGGTCCTGGCGGAAGGCCGTGTACTGGTGGTTGGTGGGGGAGAGGGTGTCGAGAGACACAGCAAGCAGAGAGTGGTGAACGAAACGGCAGGGGCGAGCGCTACGACGGGAGGTCGATCCGGAGGACGAGGGTATCGGGGGGAGGGGTGCGGTGGCGGGCGTGGAGAAGCACCGTGTGCGTCCCCGGCTCTGCCCCCTGGGGAATCCAGGTGAACGACCGTCCGGCGACGCCGCTCAGTGCGGGACCCTTGAGGAGAACGTAGCGCTCAACCGGGCGCTCGGCCAGGGAGGAGGGCAAGGTGAGGAGGAGAGGGGTGTCCGGTTCGGCAGTTACACGCAGCGTATCTGCCGGCAGCGACCGGACCGAGGCCGACAGTGCAACCCCTCGCCGTGTCGCAGGTTCGTATGACCCGGAGGATCCCACCCTCGGGCCTCCGGACAAGGCGAGGAGCCCAAGCGCGAGAAGCACAGCGGCGCAGCGCACGAACGTCATCGAGCAGGGGGCGCGATGAAAAAGGACCCACGACACGTGATATACCCGGCGGCCGGGACCGTGTTGCTCGTCCTGGTCGTTTTCCTGGGAGGAAGAGGCATACAGCCTGTACGAGCGCAGGGACAGGGAACCGCCGGGATGAGCGCACCGGCAGTCCAGTGGCGGCTCGTCCTTGACGGTGAGCGCGCCGACTGGCCGACGACCAAGCCCACAGCGTCCATCGACAGCCTGCAGGTCGTAGGGCAACGTCTCCTGAGTCAGCTCCGGCAGGCTGGACACTATTACGCGACCCTCGACTCGGCAGTCGTGGACACGAGTGCGCAGCCGGCGTCGGTGCGAATCTATGCGCACCGCGGACCGAAAGTGCGGATCGAGACTCTCCGAATTAAGGGCACAAGTGCGATGCCGAGTCGGAGATTGCGCGGCCTGATGGACACGGATCAGGGGGAGCTCTTGCGCCCAGACCGACTTGAAGCCGACATTCAGGCCCTCCTGGACCGGTACGAAGACGCCGGGTACCCGCTCGCGCAGATTCGTGTGGCCGAGACGCGCCTCTCCACCGACGATGGGCCGGCCCTCCAGGTCACCTTGCGGGTGAGCGAAGGCCCCAAGCTGTGGCTGAAGCGCATCGACGTGCCCAACGACGCCCGGACGTCTCCCGAGCTTCTGGCCCGCCTCGCCGGCCTGGAAATAGGACAGCCCCTGCGCAGCTATGATCCGGCGGCGCTCCGGCGACGTCTTCAAAACAAGCCCCTTTTCCGGAAGGTGGGGGCTCCGAAGCTGCGAGTCGGCGCCGACGGTGGAGCCGTGCTGCGGGTCCCGATCGAAGAGTCCTCTCCAGGGGCGTTTGACTTCGTGCTGGGGTACCTTCCTCCGTCCCGCACCCGCGACTCCGGACAGCTTGTGGGCAACGGGCACCTCCTGCTGAAGAACATCTTCGGCGGGGGACGGACGGCAGAATTTACCCTCGATCGTCGACCCGGACGAACGAGCGTCTTCGACGTTGCCGTGTCGGACCCGTATCTGCTCGGGCTTCCACTGCGAGCGGAGGGACAGTTTCGGGGGGAGCAGCGCGACTCGACGTACAACGAGCAAACCTACAGCTTCGAGATCGGCTACCGTCTCGGAGGGGGCGTCGAGATTACGGGGTCACTGAACCGCGAGGTCGTCCGGCCCGGCCCTGCCGGTGCACGCCTCCGCAACGACCGCCAGCGGATCCCGCGCTCGACCACCTTTTTCTACGGGGTTGGCGTACGCTACCAAGCGATCGACCGCCCCCAAAATCCCCGGCAGGGCGTTTCAGTCGACCTTCAGCTTTCGCAGGGCCGGAAGCGGCGCCGGGTCCGCCGCGTCGTTCCCGGTGGGGACACGACGCGCACCACTAGCTCCGTTCGGCAAGAGCGCCTCCACGCTCGCGTCAGGGCATATCTTCCACTCGCTGTCCGGCAAGTAATCGCTGTAGGGGGGGAAGGAGCCATCCTCCTTAGTCCCGACGGCATTCGAGACCGGAGTGATCTCTTCCGACTCGGGGGCGCCGCGTCGCTCCGGGGATACAACGAGGATCGCTTCCTGGGAAATGTCGTAGCCCGTGGGCTTGCCGAGTACCGATTTCAGTTTGACCCTGGCTCGTACGCCTACGCGTTCGTCGACCTCGGCTACGTGGCCCGGCCCGCTCTCGGTTCCACGTCGGCCGCGCACGGCTGGCACCCAGGCTACGGCGTCGGCGTTCGGCTCCGGACGGCCATCGGGCGAATTACCACTACGTACGCCCTCAATCCGAACGTGCAGAGCCCGTCGAACGGCCGCGTCCACCTGGGCCTCTCAGTCGGGCTTTGAGGGAGCCC
>NZ_JBDGQQ010000124.1:0-39541 GCF_042218895.1 Salinibacter sp.
AGCAGCGTTCGCAGTCGAGAGCGCGTCCGGGCGAAGAGGGGGTGCTTGACCGTGTAGTGACGGACGTGGCGGTGGCGCCAGCATTGCCAGGCCCAGTAGGCCTGCTTCACTGCGGTCTCCCCCCACGCCGCGAAGGAGGGCCGCCGCCCCGTGGGCGTGTATCCGAAGTCCTGCATGACGTCCGCGCAAACGTGCTCAACGATCGCGGTCTGATCTGCGGTGAGCCGGTCCGTCCAGACGTCGACCCGGTCGTCCGTGATGGGGCGCGTAGCGGTCGCGTTGTGACGCTGCCGGGCCGCGTCGGTCATGTACTGCCCCGCGTCTTCGTGGAAGTGGAGCATCTGCGGCTCGAATGCCTCGCCGAGAAAGCGACAGATCGACCGCGTCGTCGATTCGGGCGTCCGGACCAGTGCCTCATAGCGAACCCGCATTCGCTGGGACGAGGGCACGTGCTGTTCCAGCAGCGCGCGCCCCTCTGTGTCGTGCTTGCGGCGGCTCAGGGCATTGAAGACGACGTCGTCGGGGAAGAAGGACACTTCCTGCATGGAGGCCACGCCCGCCCGGGGATCCCGGACCACGTAGAGGAACTGGGCCTCCGGAAACATGTCGAGAAGCACGTCGGCGTAGAAGAGGTTGCCCGGCGTTTTTTCGCCCCACCGGTCCTTCCCATGGTGGTGTGCCCAGGCCTCCAGGGCGAGCCGGTAGGGCCGCCGGAAGTCGGGTCGGCCCGCCAGGATTTCTGCTTTGAGCGCGGCGTTGTCGACCTCGTCGAGAGGCTGGCAGTTCTCGTTCAGGAAGCGATCGACGAAGGCCTCGTACTCCTCGGGGGACAGTGCCGGGTTGCGCCACTGTTCGATCGGGATGCCCGCGAGGTGCGAGTCGAGGTAAATGAGCTCGTCGGGGATGGCGAGGCGGGAGTGAGCGTTGAGGAGGAGCCGCAGCAGGGTCGTCCCCGACCGGTTGGCGCCAACGATGAAGAGGGGTGCGTCCACGACAGGCTCGGCCACTGGTGCAGGAAGCTACGCTCGCGCTACCGCGTTCTCTTCTTCCGTCAACACGTCCAACAGCACCTCCTCGAACGCCTGGGCCCGGGCCGTACTCGAGAGGGCGGGGCGCAGCGCGGAGCGGTCGACCGTGACGGGATCGCCCGCGAACGTCGCCGCCGCGTGGTCGGCAATGACGTCCGCCATGTCCGCGACCCCGTCCGGGTCCGTGAGGGCCACCCCGGGCTTGTCCCGCACATACTCCCGGTTTTCGCCAGGAGGCAGGGCCGCCAGGATCGGCCGGTCCGTCATCAGGTACTCGTAAGTTTTCGCCGAGATGCGCCCGCCCGGCGAGCCGTCGGGACGATCCGGGAGTGCCATGAAGAGCAGGTCGCCCTCAGCCATGTGCCGGAGCGCCTCCTCGTGCGGAACCTGGCCGTGCAGGGTGACAATCTCGTGCAGGTCGAACATGTCCAGCACGGCGTCGACGACGGCGTCCGGATACGTTGGCCCGTAGACGTCTATCTGGATGCGCCCGCGCCACTCCGGGTGCCGGTCGAGGACCCGCCGGATGGCCCGCCCGACGTAGATCGGGCTGTGGGTCCGGGGGGCGAGGTCGGCGTGGGAATATGTGCCGAACTGCTGCCAGGTGCGGTAGAGGCGCTTAGGCAGGGAGAGCGACTGCTCGTCCTCCAGAAATTTGTACCAGCCGCCCGTCCCTCCCGTGTACACGATGCGAAAGTCGTCATCCCGAGAGGGAGGCGTCCGCGGTGCCGGCGGAGGGGTCGCCCCCCGCCGGATCAGGTGAAACGTGTCGTGGTGCTCGGGCGGCTGGCGGTCGCAAACTCGCTCCAGGTTCCGCCGGGAGACGTAGATCGCCGCGTCGGCCGCCTGCACGTACCGGTCCTCCAGGGCTCGGGCCAGCCGGTAGTGCAGCCGGGAGGGGTAGCTCGGATTCATGTCCGAGCAGGTAAGCGAGTCGTTCAGGTTGAGGATGAGTGGAAGGCCCGTCGCCCGCTTGAGGAGAAGCCCTACGAGTCCCTGCGAATGGGGCATCATGAAGACGGCGATGGCGTCGTGCTGGCCCTTCCGGAGCAGCTGGCGGGCCTTCCGGTAGGCCGGCAACACCCAGAGGACGAACGGATCGGGCCAGACGAACAGGTCGAGCAGCTTGTCGAGGCGGAGGGTCCGGATCCACCGGAAGAGGCGCTCGGGGGTCCAGCTCGGGACGTGGTGGACCGTCAGGTTTTTCCGGGACGTGGCCTCCGAGGCGGCCGTGACGGCGTTAATGTCCCAGCCCTCCTGACGCAGGTGGTTCAGGAAGTACTTGACACGGATCGCCAGCGGGTACGTCTCTGGGGGGAACCGGTAGGAAATGCAGAGCAGTCTGCGGGCCATAACGGAGCGTGAAACGCACAAGGTGCGGTCCCTGAGAGCCCCACCCGGAGGCATCAGAGTCAGGGAAGGACTCGGCTCCGGGCAGACAGCAGGGCGTCTACTTTGTCGACCGTCTCCTCCACGTCTGCCCAAAAATCGGACGTAAGGCTGTCGCCGTCGTGCGGCACGTAGTGGTGGTCATTGCCTAGGGAAAGGCTCAGAAAGTAGTTTGCCGGGTGCACAATCTCGGGCATCGGAAAGAGCTCCACGACGGGGATGTCTCGGGTGTACAAAAGCGAGGCCAGCCCCGAACTCGTCGGGGAGACGACGATCTCTGCGTCGTAGAACAGTTCGACCTTCTCACTGGTGTGCAGGTCTTCCAGGTGGTACGTATCAAAGCCGCGATCGCCAAGCCGACTGGACAGTTCGTCTTCATTCAAGACCTTCCGCCGGGAGGCCTTCTTCCGGGAGATAAAGATCCGCTCCGACCGCCGCCGCTCCCGGTCCGGACACACGTGTTCGCGGAGCAAATCGAGGTAGAAGCCGGGGAGGTAGGCGCTGAAGGGGAACGTCAGGAACGACGCGAAGATGTAGTTCTCGACGCTGTAGAGACGGTCGGGCGGGACCTCGACGATTTCGCAGTTCGGCGGGGCGATCCTGGGGACGAGAAAGTCTTCGAGCTCCTCGTTCACGGCGGGGCCGCCCTCGGGGCGGAGGAGCTTGATCGTCGGGAGGGAGCGGTATTCGTCACGCCGGAGCAGCGAGAGGCGCGGAAGGCTGTCGAGCTGCGCGTGCCAGTACCCGATGGCCGGGCCGCGTAGCAGCGTGGCGTACCCGTCGATGGCGTCGAGCTGGCTGCGACAGAGCGCCTGCCGGTCGAGCCCGAGCTCTGTTCGCCCCCGCATGTTGATGGACGCCTCCGCCACCTCCCGGTCCCGGTTCATGACCACGTTGTTCGTCGGGCAGATCAGTGCGTCGTCGACCGTCGAGGTGAAGACGGGGGGACGGCGATACACACCCTCTTGCTCGTCGATCCTGTTTTCCGATCTCACGTTCAGGTTTCTAATGTCGCCGTAGGGGATCCCCTTCTCTTCGCGGATGGTGTTCGAGGTCGCTTCGGGAAAGACCTCGTCGAAGGGCTCGGCCGTGACGAGGCTTTCTGCATTCACCATGCGCTTGAGGGCCTCGACGATTCTCGGGCCCACCAATCGCTTCAGGACCCTCACGTCCGCGAAATGGCGGTAAATGAAGCGGCGTACGTCGCTGATCATCAGTGCCTATTCGGTCTGCCTATTCTGAGAGGGACCATCGTTCTCGCCTGCGTGATACGTGCGGTGCTCTTTCTCAAGATACTTGAAGCCGTGCTCCTCGAGCGACCTCGTAATCATATCGCGCTTCTTCCCATACCGAAATTTCTCGTACCGTTCGTTTTGCTTGGGGACGTGATACGTGCCGAACCGCTGCGAGGACGCAACGCGCAGGCCGGCCTGTTTGCACCGGTAGAAGAACTCCCAGTGCTCGCCGTTTGACTTGAGCTTCGGGTTCCATCCGCCAACCGTGTCGCGGACGGCGCTCGTTCGGGCAATGAAGAACTGCAGCGCCAGGTCGCAGGGCTGCAGGGCGGAGGGGGCGGGGTAAGGCTCCATCTTGATCCCCCCGTCACTCGTCTCCCGGATGTCGGCGACCCACGCTCCCTTTTCCCAGTGCTCTGAGTAGAGCCCAATCCAATTCGACACCCGTGTTGGAATCCAGTCGTAGTGGTAGGACTTCCGCTTCTCAGCCAGCTGCCCCCCAAGGATGTCCAGGTCGTGTTCGACCAACTCGCGCCGGGCGGTCTCCAGATCGGTGATGTCGCCGTACACGAAGTCGTCGTCGTTGAGGACGAAGTACCGCGTGTCCACGCGCTCTAGAAGTTCGTTGCGTCCCTTCGAGACGCCTGAATTGAAGGGAAGGACGAGGTACTCGTCCACGAGGTCGCCATACTGCTCCACAATGGCGTCGCGGTACGGCTCCCTGCTGTCGTCGGCGACGAGGATGGGGCAGTCGGCATACCCCTGGACCGCAATCGAGTCGAGCAGGCGCTCAAGCACCTGCTGCCGCTCGAAGGTTTTGATGATCAGGGAGACATCGCGCATCGGGCGGAGCAGGAACGGGAGGCATGTGAGTGCGAAGCGAGAACGCAGGGCACGAGGGCTGGATCACAGCTGGACATCCTGGACGCCGTGCAGGTCGAAAAGGCTGTATCCGAACCGCCTGACTCGACTCTCGAACCGCAGGTAGCAGTACAGCCTGAATAGTATCGGAATTGGAAAGCTGTTGTATCTGTTTAAGGGTTCCTTCCTCCACACTTCGAAATGCTTATCATTTTCCCCCTTCTTGACGTCATTATTCTCCATTCTACCTCGCTTCAGTCCTAAAAAGTCGAGTACCCTCTCAATCTCCCGTTCCGGGTCGGAAGCCAAGTCCTCGTATTTTACGAGAAGGAGATTTTGCAGGTGGGGGATGTCCTCCTCGAAGGTTTCGTAGCAGGACAACCAGTGCTCCAGCATTCGGTCCATTCGGTCGGCGTTCCATCTCATCATTTCGTACAGCACCGGAATTGGGTGTCGGAGGACAATAATGAAGAAGGTGTTGGAGAACAGCGACTGTAAGTATCGCGTCCGTACAAGGTTCGGGGGAGAGTTTTCAAGCAAAACGGGTTTCTCCATGTCCCAGTAGTCTTCCCAGTCGGCAAGAAGGCGTCGCGCATGATCTTGGGTCGCAAGTTCTGACGTTTCGTCAAGATGGGCGGAAGCATCGAATCCGGCAGGTCCATCGTATTCCGGGCCCGGGGGGTACACAGATTGAAAGTGCTGGCCTTCGTCTCGGTAAAGTTTGCCGTTCGCTTCTGGGTTGCACAATCCACTAATTTTTGAGTGTCTCGTTAGCCACCGAAACAGGATCGACTTGCCGCTCCTGTGGACGCCCCCGATGAACACGAACTTTTTGTCCTGAATGTCCATGGTCAGAGGGGTCAGATGGGTTCCTGCTGTGCATCATCGAACTGAACGGAGTGGTACTTCCAGAGCTGTCCTCGCTTTTCCAGGAGAACGTCGTACGGGCCCTGCTCCACGACCCGTCCCCCTTCGAGCACCACGATCCAGTCCGCGTTCTCGATCGTCGAGAGCCGATGGGCGATCGCAATGACGGTGCGGCCCTGCATGAGCGTCTCCAGCGACTGCTGGACGAGCCGCTCCGAGATGCTGTCGAGGTCGCTAGTCGCCTCGTCAAGGATAAGGAGGTCCGGGTCCTGGAGGAGGGCGCGGGCGATCGCGATGCGCTGCCGCTGGCCCCCGGACACCCGGACGCCCCGCTCGCCGAGCATCGTGTCGAAGCCGTCCTCCATCTCCCCGATAAACTCCAGTGCGTTGGCCTGTTCGGCCGCGTACCGGACCTGTGCAGGTGTCGCGTCGGGGGCGCCATAGGCGATGTTGGCCCGGGCCGTGTCGTTAAAGATGTGGGTGTCCTGGCTCACGATCGCGATGCGGTCGCGGAGCGAGCGGAGGTCGAAGTCGCGAAGGTCCGTGCCGTCGTACAGGATGCGGCCCTCTGTGGGGTCGTAGAAGCGCGGGATGAGGTCCACGAGCGTGGATTTCCCAGCCCCGGACGCGCCCACCAGCGCCGTCGTTCGGCCCTGCTCGACACGGAGGTCGATGTCCTCAAGCACCGTCTGCTCCGCCTGGTACGCAAACGACACGTCCTCGAACACGATGGCCTCCTCCAGGGACGGCGCTGTCCTGGCGCCGTCGGCGAGATGGGGCTTACCGGCCGCCCGAATCAGGCTCGCCACGTTGGAGAGCCCCGCGCTGTTCTTGGCCCAGGTCCCCCGCTGATGGTTGATTGCGTGCACGTTGGGCACCATGCGGAAGAGCGCAAACAGAAAGGTGAGCAGGAAGGCCATGCTGAGCGCGCCCGTGAGCACAAAGTGCTGGACGGCGACGACGACGAGCAGAATCAACACGGCGCTGGCAATCCCCTGAGAGAGCGGTTGAATGAGCCGGCTCTGCTTGCTCGTGTGGATGACCGACTCGGCCGACCGCTCGGCGGCTTGGTGGAGCCGATCGCGCTCGGCCGCTCGCATGTTGTAGGCCGTGATCGTACGGATTCCCCTCACGAACTCGGAAATCCGGTCCGCGAAGTTGGCGTTGGCGCTCGTGATTTCTTCCCCGCTCGATTGGATGCGAGACAGCAGCGCCTTCAGGGCGATCGAGAGCAGCAGAAGCGCGCTGAGAGCAATCACCGAGAGTTTCCAGGAGATCCAGATCATGAGGGCCACATACACCCCCATGAGGGTGCCTTTCGCCACGAACCCGAAGAGCGCCGTGAGGGCCCTCGCGGTCCGCGACACCTCGTTGGTGACACTGTTCATCACCTCGCCGGTCCGTGTCGTCGCGTAGTGAGACAGGGCCACCTCCGACAGCCGGTTGACGACGCGCTCGCGCAGGTCCTGAACGATGCGGGCGCGGCCGATCACTTGATACACGGAGGCCAGGTAGCTCAGCGCGGAGCGACACAGGGTGGACACGAGAATGAGCCCGCAGATGCGATACATGCGCCCGATTTTCGAGGCTCCCACCCCAAGCAAATGGGCATCCACCCATTCGATTCCCGTTCGAAACGCTGCTCCGTCCTCCGTAAACGTTTGGAGGAACGGGACCAGCATTCCGATGCTGAACCCCTCGAAGACCGCGGTTCCGACCGAGAAGACCACCGCCAGCGCAATCGGGAGCCAATACTTCCGAAAGCTGGGAAGCAGGGTCTGAAGATCCCGGGAGAGGAGCGACGAAGGAGCGACCATCGGAGGAATCCAAGGGGCGGTTCCCAAGTTCAACCAGTGCAACTGGCGTCGGGGGAGGAAGGCGTTCTACTACGCGGTGAAGGCAGTCAATGCGATAAAGTACCGAAGAGAGCCGTGTGGAAGACCAAGTCTTTGGAGCACGCACGTACAGGATCCGGTGTATCTAGTCGGAAAACGTGGGCTGTGACGCTCAGGTCGCCACCACAAACTCGGGATCGAGCCCGAGTTCGCGGGTGGTCTGTCGGATTTCGTCCTCGTACACCCCGTTCATCAAGACGACCAGATCGGGCTGATACTCGCGCAAGAACGACGGGGGCACGATCCTGTGTCCCGCTCCCGCTACGTGTTTGCCCTGCTTGCGCGGATTGATGTCCACGACGTACTCCGTGGCGTCGGCAGCCTCCGGGATCACGTTGAGAATGGTGACCCCCTTGGAGCCAGCGCCCCACAACACCGCCTTCTGGTTCTGGGAGTCGACCTCGGCGAAGAGATCGCTCCATCGGTCTCGCTTCCCCTGGGAGCGGTCCGTAAACCGGTCGACCGCCTCCGTGACGCGTGCTGGATCGAGGTCTCCTTCCAGCGTCGGCACCTCCTCCGGCTCGCCGGGTCGAAGCTCGATCTGGAGGTATTGTCCGTCGAAGGCCTCCCCCACCCGAACCACCTCGAAGCCGGCGCGGCGGAACAGATACGCGAGGGAGGGAAGGGTGAAGTACGAGTAGTGCTCGTAGATGAGGTCCCAGAGGGCCCCCTCGCGGAGCGTGAAGAGGGCGTTTGGCACCTCGACGTAGACGACCGTGTCGGGGCGGTCGCCGATGGCGCGGCGCACCGTACGGGCAAAGTCGAGCGGATCGGGCACGTGCTCCAGCACATGCCGGCAGCAGATGAGGTCGGCCGAGTGGTCGGCGTATTTCTCCGAGTAGAGGTCCTGCACGACGGTGAAAGGCCGGTCGTCGTCCTCCCGATGGCTGTCGGGATCATAGCTCGGGTCGTACCCAACGCCGGTGTTGTCGCCGCGCTCGCAGAGCA
The DNA here is from genome assembly GCF_042218895.1 of Salinibacter sp. Taxonomy (NCBI): domain Bacteria; kingdom Pseudomonadati; phylum Rhodothermota; class Rhodothermia; order Rhodothermales; family Salinibacteraceae; genus Salinibacter; species Salinibacter sp. The sequence goes on from NZ_JBDGQQ010000124.1 coordinate 8,224, forward strand.
GGCCGAGGAACTCGCCGTTGCCACAGCCGATGTCCACGACGGTCTTTTCGCGAACGTCGTACCTCTCGATCAGACGGTCGGCGAGGCCGGTCGCGTACTCCTGGAACCGGGGCGAGTGATGGAGGGAGTTTTCGTAGGTCTGCGCGTAGGTGATCTTGTCGGGGTCGAACGCCGTGTTGAAGATGTGCCCCGATTTTGGGACGTATCCGAGCTCCAGGTCCCCGCGGGCCGCGCCGATCGCGTCGTCGCGACTCTCGTAGAGGACGTTGCACAGGACCGGCACCTGCGGGAGGTCGAGGAACAGCTCGACCTCAGTACTCCCCGAGACGGGGCACTGGAGGGCCGAGGTGGTGGAACGCTGCATGGGGAAACGCGAGGGGGGCGGAGAGGGTCTACGCGGCGGCAGGGAGGGGGCGGAGGCGGGCCGGATTGGCGTCAGCGTGCCAGAGGGCCGGATCCAGATCCATGTCCTGGAGGCTGGACTGAATCTCGTCGTGGTAGATGGGGTTCATGATGAGGACGATGTCCGGCGGGTTGGCCGCGAGCGCCGCCGGTGCGGAGATCTCGTGGCCCGTGCCCGGCAGGTAGGTGCCCTGCTTGTGGGGGTTGATGTCGATGACGGCGCTCACCTCGTCCCCCAGGCCGAGCGTCGTGAGGAACGCGACGGCCTTTGATCCCCCGCCCCACAGGGCGACCCGGCGTCCCTGTTGCCGGCAGTCGGTGAGGAGCCGCCGCCACGCCTCGATGCGCCCGGGCACCTGCTCGGCGAAGCGGGTCACGTCGGCCGCCATCGCCCGGGGCGATTCCTCCTCCGGCAGCGGCGACCCGGCGGGCCCGGTGCGCGGCCGCGCCTCGATCATCAGGTACTGGTCGTCGTAGTCGGTCCAGAGGGAGTGAACGTCGAAGCCTTGACTCCGGAAAAGGCGGGCGAGCGACCCGGCGCTAAAGTAGGAGCAGTGCTCGTGGTAGATGTCCCAGAACGCACCTTCGCGGAGGATCCGGCGCGCCTCCGGCATCTGAAAGAACACCACCGTGTCTCGGTCGTCGCCGACCGCCCGGCGCACCATGCCCACGAAGTCGGCCACGTCGGGGATGTGCTCGAGCGTCATCTTGCAGCACACGAAGTCAGCGTCGACGTGGGCGTACTCCTCGGAGTAAACGTCCTGGACGACGGTTGTACGGTCCGCGGCGAGGTCGGGGGCGCGGTCCGGCCGGTAGGCGGGATCGAACCCGATGCCCTCGTTGCCGCCCCGGTCGCAGAGCAGCGCCAGGAACTCGCCCTTGCCGCAGCCGATCTCCAGGACCGTTTTGCCGTGGAGGTCGTAGCGCTCGATCAAGTCGTCCGCGAGGCGCCGGTGAAAGGCGCTGAAGGTGTCGGAGAAGCCCTGCGTGGCCTCGTACTCCTCGTTGTAGTCGACGAGGGCCTCCGCAAAGGCCTGGTTGGTAAGAAATCCGGTCTCGGGGCAGAACGCCAGTTCGATGGTGCCGGACGGGAAGCCCTGTGCCTCGTCCCGAGATCGCGCCAGCAGGACACTGTTCGCCGGCACGTCCTGAACCGTGTATACGACCTCTTTTCCCTCAGGAGAGGGAGAGAAGCACGTGTCGAGGGACGGATGGGGCATGGAGAAAAGGGGCTGCGCGAGCGTGTTTTTCTATGTCCGTCTCCCTGTTGGGGCACACGATTCGATCAGCGACGGACGCTCAATCTCCTACGATCTTAGGGGTGGGGAGGGGGAGGATGAATCGTCCTCCACGACGCACAAACTCGGACTGCTGCTCCATGATCTCGTCGGCGAAGTTCCAGGCCAGGAGCAGCGCGTAGTCGGGTTGGTCGTCGAGGAGCCGCTCCGTCGGGTGAATCGGAATGTGGCTTCCCCCCATGTACCGCCCGTGCTTGTACTCGTTGAGGTCGACGATGTAGTCGAGGTCGTCCGCCGTGATGTCGCAGTAGTGGAGCAGCGTGGTGGCCTTGGCGGCGGCCCCGTACCCGACGATGCGGTTTTCCCCCGCCCTCAGCCGGTCGAGCAGTCCCCGGAGATCCCTCTTGATCTGAGCCACCCGCTTCCCAAACGACCGATAAAACCCGACTCGATCCACGCCGCGCCCCCGCTCCATCCCCCGGAGATTGCGCACCGAGGACTGGACGTTTTCGTGGGGCTCGACGTAGAGCCGGAGCGACCCGCCGTGAATAGAAGTCCGTTCCACGTCGTTCAGGTACAGGTCGTGGCGCCGAAACAGTCGGTCCAGCGCCGTGACCGAGAAGTAGCACAGGTGCTGGTGGTAGATGGTGTCGAACTCGCCGTGGTCGACGAGGTCGACGACGTAGGGTACCTCGATGACGGCCACCCCGTCCGGCTTGAGCGCAATGCGAATCCCCTCCACGAAGCCGTTCAGGTCGGGGACGTGGGCCAGCACGTTGTTGGCCAGGAAGAGGTCCGTCTGGAGGCCTTCATTTCGAAGCTCCCGGGCGCGCTCCTCCGTGAAGAAGGTGCACCGGGTCTCGATGCCCTTCTCCTGGGCCACCTGGGCCGGCTCCTCCGCCGGATCGATGCCGAGCACCGGAATGTCGTGCTCCACGAAATTGCGGAGCATGTAGCCGTCGTTGCTCCCCGCCTCCAGGACGAAGCTGTCCGCGTCGAGGTCGCGGGTCTCAATCAGGTTCAGCGCGCTCTCCCGAAAGTGCTCCAGCAGCGAGGGAGAAACGGACGAGAAGTAGGGGTACTCGTCGAAGAAGAGCACCTCGGGATCCACGGTCTCCCGGATCTGCGCCAGCCCACAGTCGCGGCAGAAGCCCAGCGTGAGGGGCACGATCGGCTCCGGCTCGTGCAGGGTCGCGTCCGTGAGGAGCCGGTCGGCGAGGGGCGTCTCCCCAAACTCGATGACCGACGTCACCGCCTCGGAGCCACAGGACCGGCATCCGGTCTCCACAGTGTAGAGATCCTGAACGGGGGCCGTAGCTTCCATGTGGGAAAGGAGGAACGATAAGATCGAACGAGCGACAAAACGGGCGCCGAAGGGCAGCCCGGCCTTCGAGACTCAGGCGACGGCGGCCTGTGCCGTCGAGGTCCAGCGCAGGGCATCGTCGAGCAGGCCGTCGGCCTTTAGCTTCTCGATTTGTGCCAGGCGCTTGTAGCGAGGTCCCTCGAAGTCATCGACCCGCACGCCGTGGCGCTCGTAGGCGTCGTAAAGCTCCTGGGCCCCGCGTTCCAGCGTCCACTGCGGCTCGAAGCTCGGAAGGACCCGCTGGATTTTCTCGCAGTTCACCCGGTAGGTCCGTTCGTCGGGCCCGGCGCCGTCGGCAAACCCGATCTCCGTATTCGGAACCGTGTCCTGGATCACCGCGGCAATCTCGCGGATCTGGTAGTTCTCGTCCGTGCGGCCCACGTTGAAGGCCTCGTCGTGGACGCGGTCGCGGTTGGCCTCCAGGACCGCGATGAACGCCTGCGCGATGTCGCGGACGTGGACGATGGGGCGCCACGGCGTGCCGTTGCTCTTGAGGAAGACCTCGCCGGTCGCCGTGGCCCAGGCCGTCAGGTTGTTCACCACGAGGTCGAAGCGGAGGCGGGGCGAGACGCCGTACGCGGTCGCATTGCGGAGGGCGGTCGGGGTAAAGTCGTCGTCGGCCAGCCGCGACAGGTCGCGCTCAACGAGCACTTTCGTTTCGCCGTAGGGGGTCACGGGATTGAAGTCCGCCGTCTCGTCCACGAAGTCCTCACCGGCCGCGCCGTAGGTGCTACACGAGGAGGAGAAGAGAAACCGCTCGACGCCCTGCTGCTTGGCCCGTTTCGCGAGCCGAACGGACGCGCGGTGGTTGATCTCGTAGGTGAGCTCGGGACGCAGGTTGCCCAGGGGATCGTTCGACAGGGCGGCGAGGTGGATCACCGCGTCCATCCCGTCGAGGTCCTCGGCCTCCACGTCGCGGATGTCTTTCTCGATCGTGGGGACGGACGGAGGCTCATCGCCAAACGTGGAGCGGCGGTACAGGTCGGTGTCGAGGCCCCTCACGTCGTGGTCCCGGTCGAGGAGCATGGGGACGAGAACGGTGCCGATGTAGCCGCGATGACCGGTGACGAGTACGCGCATGACAGTGGAGGATCGAAAGAGAGCCCAATCGAAACGTGAGAGTTCCTGCGGAAAAGAGCCTCGATGCTGCGGAGCGTATTGCGTAGTGCGTATTGCGTAGTGAAAACGCGGAATACGCAACGCGAAAACGGCCTCCCAGCAAACTGCGGTCTCAGCTACTGACTTCCGTTCGTCACCGTCTCCTCCTCGTTCTCAACGGGCTCGCCGAAGTCGAGCAGTCCCGTAGAGACGATCGGTTCTCCGTCGTCCCAGATCTTCCACGGCGGGTCGCCGGACTCCCAGTAGTTCTCAAGGATGTGCTTCTCGCGGAGCGTGTCCATGCACTGCCAGAAGGAGTCGTGGCGGTACGCCATGAGCTCGCCGTCGGCCGCGAGGTTTTCGAGGGGCTCGTGCTCCCACACCGTGTCGTCGCCCTCGATGTAGTCGAAGATGCCGGGCTCGAGCACGAAAAACGCGCCGTTGATCCAGCCCTCGCCCAGCTGCGGCTTCTCCGAAAACTCAAGGACCTCTCCGGTGCCGTCCCCGCTCATCTCAATGTGCCCGTAGCGGGCCGGGGGGCGCACGACGGTCATGGTCGCCAGCTTGTCGTGGGCGCGGTGAAACTCGACCAGTTCGTCGACGTCGATGTCCGCCACCCCGTCGCCCCAGGTGAGCATAAACGGCTCGTCGCCGATGTAGGGCTGGAGGCGTTTGATGCGGCCGCCGGTTTTGGTCGGGATGCCGGTGTCGATGAGCTCCACCGTCCAGTCGGGGCGCTCCCCGTCGTGGTGATGAACCGTGCCGTCGCCGATGTCGACGGTGAGGTTGTCGCTAATCGAGCAATAGTCGACCATGTACTTCTTGATCACCTCGCCCTTGTAGCCGAGGGCAATGACGAAGTCCTCGAAGCCGAAATGGTCGTAGATCTTCATGATGTGCCAGAGGATCGGGTGGCCCCCGATCTCCACCATCGGCTTCGGCTTAATCTCTGTCTCCTCGGCGAGTCGAGACCCACGGCCGCCCGCGAGAATGGCTACCTTCATAATTCGTGCTGCTGGACTGTTCGCTGGATCCGTGCGTGAAGGCCCTACGGCACCAATGGATTTGAGAATCTTGCAGAACTTCTTCGGATCCCAAATAAGGTCTCATCTGGCCCTGTCATCGTATTCCTTGGCGCCTCAACAGTCATCTTCTGGTGCATCCGGGCTGTGCACGACGCTACCAGTCTGCCTCACTCTCTGAAATGTTTTGACATGGGGCTATCGTGGTCACCACCGCATCTCGTGGAATCGGGCATCGGCCGTGGGCGGGACCCAGCACATGCCAGACCTCCCAAGCGGGTACAGTGCGTGCCCGCGCAGGAGGCACGGAAGCCCCCGTGCCGTTCAAGAGCGACGACGATGGATGGCAGCGTAGACGTTGACCTGAACACGACCGGGGGATAACGGGGGGTTGGAACGGTTTTGGCGGCTGACTAGGTGCGAGATCCAGCGCATGTGTCTGCCGCTAGTCTCCGGAGCATCCGGAGATTGACGGTGAAACGAGGCGGGCGACTGCGCTACGACGTGCTAAAACCATCATTCTGACGCCCTAATGTCTTCAGACGACTCCTTTCTCCCGTTTGGACCCGTCGCAGGCCCCGCATCAGAGGATTTGTCCCCGGAGCTTCGCCGCGCCGGACGCCAGGCGTACCGTCGCGGATGGGCCGCATACCGGGAAGCAGGCTGTCCATTTGGCACCGAGGATCGGGCTATGCTGATTTGGTTTTCGTTCAACCACACGGACGTACAAGCCGGTTTAAAAATGGGTAGAAACTAACCAGGCAAAATACAGCCGTTTAGAAAAGACCCAGAGTTGAGACCGTGTCCTCCTAAAGGACAGAAGATTTCCCGGTACAGTTTTTGAGTCGAGTTCTGGTAGCTGTATCGTCTCCGATACCGCCTTGCAGCATTTTTTGCCTACCGACTTCGAAGCACAGTAATGATTCGAACCCCGACGACTGTTCAAATCACGTTCTGCACACCCCCACGGACGAACGTTCCCCGGTCCTCCTCCGTCCACAGACGGTGCCTGGAGGACGTCCCGAGGTCGACGGCCCAGAAAATGGCTGAGGACTTTGCGGCGTACCAGGCCGGACGGTCCGGGGCCGATCGGCAAAAAATGTACACCTATCAGCCGGCCGGAAACGAGAGCGCCTCCGACGATGAGGCACTCGTTGCCTTAGACTTCGGAGAAATCGTTGCCCTACACGCCGACGGGGAAGAAGTGAGCGGCACAACAAAAAACGGTCAGGCTCTCGCATGAACCTTCCGTTCTCTTTCGCGTCCCGAGCAACCGAGCCCTGCACGAAGGGCAACTGCATCGTTCTCGCCCGCGGAAGCTCGCGGTGAAACCGCTCCCGCGGCGCTGAGGGACAGCACTAGTCCTGAATCTCTCTTTGGGGCTATGTCGATCAACACAGGTTCTTGACGAGACGAGTTGTAGTCACACGACTTTGAGACCGAGGCTACCGGTGTGGCCTCTGTCTTTTCCGCGGGGAGGAAGAGCCCCGCAACAGCTGCCGCTTCCCCTCCGCACTCCCCGAGGTCGTTCCAGTTAGAGCAGGGCCGGGCCGCTGTCACCGCTCTGTATGCGAAGGACCGACGGCCCTGCCTTCCTGTGAGAAGAAACCGCACGAGGCCCGTCCTGTGCCGTCGTCGGAAGAGCCGGGTGGGACGAATGGCACTTCTACGACGTCGCCGCGTCCAATGCCCCCCTGCTCGACACGAGTCGCGTCACTGCTTCACGCACAGATGAAGCGCACACGCTCGTTTCCCCGGCATGGTTGGGTCGGCCTTGGTCTCATCGCAATCGCGTGGCCTTTGAACTGGGGCCTCGGGGTCGAAGGGCTCCGGACACACCTTCTCTTTTTCCCACTCTGGTTGGGATACGCGCTCGCAGTGGATGCCCTGGTGGCCCGACGCCGTGGCACGTCGATCCTGACCCGAAGTTGGGTCGACTTCGTGGGCCTCTTTGGTGCCTCCGTGCCAGCCTGGTGGTTCTTCGAGGCCATCAACGTACGAACACAAAACTGGACGTACGTTGGGGCCGAGCACTTCGGCGACCTGACATACGCCCTGCTGGCAACAGTCGCCTTCTCGACGGTCATGCCCGCCGTGTTCGGCACCGCCGAATGGATCCGTTCCTTTGACTGGATCGATCGACTAGAAAAAGGGCCATCCCTCTCTCCCACACGAAGACTCATGGGCGTGTTTGTCGGCATTGGGGCGGCAATGCTCGTGCTCCTTCTGGTGTGGCCGACGTACTTCTACCCCTTCACCTGGGGGTGTGCCTTTTTCTTGACCGTTCCAGTAAACTGGCTCCTTGGTCGACCGACCCTTCTCGACTACACGGCCACGGGCGACTGGCGCCCGGTGGTTGCCCTTGCCCTCGGCGCGCTGGCGTGCGGGTTCGTGTGGGAGATGTGGAATGCCTACGCCTACCCGAAGTGGACCTACGACGCCCCCGGCGTCAACTTCTGGCACGTCTTCGAGATGCCCCTGATTGGATTCATCGGGTACCTGCCGTTCGGGCTGGAATTGCACGCCCTCGCGCACCTCGTCTTCCCGCGGCCCCCACGCCTGCGCCTGTAGCGCCGAACCGCCGCTGGGCTGCTGGCCCTGCGTACATCCCACACCGCAGATTCAGGAAATGATCGAAACCCGTCTGGAGAGGTCTGTGTGAAAGGGAATTGTGATCGTTGCATCGGAGGGGTGGCAGAGCCTGGTCGAATGCACCGGTCTTGAAAACCGGCGGGCCGCGAGGCCCCGGGGGTTCGAATCCCTCCCCCTCCGCCGCATCCTGTCCGGCGTCCCGGTTCTGGCAGCTGTGTGGAGAAGCGTTCCGGCGATTTCTGCGGGGCCGAAGGAGGTCGGATCCCCACGCCGTTTCCCGCTCATGCGCCTCCTTCGCCCATGGCCGGACCGGCTTCGCCGGAGCTTGCCGCCGTTCGCCGGTTCGCCCGGCGGTACCTTCTCTACGGCACTGGCATTCTGCTGGTGTTGCTTGTGTTAACGGAGGGGGTGGCCCCTTACGTCGTCGAGTGGTTCCGCTCGCTCAATCAAGAGCTGTTGTGGCTCCGCGGGCCGTTTGCCTTCTATGCCTTCGCCGTCGGGCTATGGACCCGCCTGCACCTTTGGGCCCTCCTCGTGCCCGTCGTGCTATTTCTGTTTCGGTGGGCGGAGGTCCGAGCCCGTTTGAAGCGAGGGATCTGGTGGGTGCTCGTGCTCGGCGTGCCCGTCGCGGCCGTGCACGTCGTTGTGGAGCGAGGGATCTTCGCCGTTGCGACGTTCACGCAGAAGGGGGTCTACCCCAACTTCACGACCTCCTTCGACGTCCGCACGCTGGACCCCTACAGTTTGGCCGGATGGCCCCTGGCCGTGTTTCTCGTCCGGCGCTTCCTCGCCGACTACTTTACCTACTTCATCGTGGCGGCGCTCTGCTTTGCCTACGAGCACTTCGTGCGCTCGCAGGAACAGGAGGCACAGGCGCAGGCGCTCCGGGCCGAGCTCGCTCAGGCCCAGCTCCAGGCGCTGCGAATGCAGGTGAACCCGCACTTTCTGTTCAACACGCTCAACGCCATTGCCGTTCTGGTGCGCGGGGGGGAAACAGCAAAGGCGGGCCGCACACTTCGCTTATTGAGCGACCTGCTGCGTGCTACCTTCAAGGGCGCAGACGTACAGATGGTGCCGCTTCGGGAAGAGATTGACCTCGTGGAACGGTATCTCGAGATTGAGGAGATCCGTTTCGGAGATCGCCTGCGGGTCAAGATTGACGTGGATCCCGGCGTGAGCGAGGTGCCGGTGCCGTATCTCCTGCTCCAGCCCCTCGTCGAAAATGCCGTGCGCCACGGCATCGCTCCCCATGCCGACGCTGGCGTGGTCCGCGTTGCGGCACGGCCCGTGACCACGAACGGGCGAGAAGGCGTGGAACTGACCGTGGCCGACAGTGGACCCGGCTATCCAAACGATGGGGAACAGGTTTTAGAGGATAGCGAGGGCGTCGGGCTCGCCAACACGGAGCGCCGCCTCGAAACGCTCTACGGAGACGCCCACACCCTTGAGCTCGGCGACGCCGCTGAAGGAGGCGCGCGGGTGACGATTCGACTGCCCCTTGACACGGAAGCCGAGGGGCTTGCGGCGGCGGAGATGCCGTCGATGCCAAGCTCCGGCGCCGAACGTTCCAAATGATAGACTACTCTGCACTAATTTCTCGTTCCCATGCCCATCCGTGCCCTGATTGTTGACGATGAGCCACTCGGCCGTACCGGAATTCGGCAGCTCGTGGACCCCCTCGACGACATTACCGTCGTAGGGGAAGCCGCCGACGGACCTGAGGCCGTACGTCAGATCCAAATCGACGAGCCGGACCTCGTTTTTCTGGACGTACAGATGCCCGAGATGAGCGGGTTGGAGGTTGTGCGCGAGGTCGGAGTGGAGGCCATGCCGCTCACGATTTTCGTAACGGCGTACGACGAGTACGCGCTTGACGCCTTCGAGGCCCACGCCCTCGACTATCTCCTGAAGCCGGTCGAGAAAGAGCGCTTCGAGGAAGCCATCGAGCGGGCACGGCGCCAGCTCCAGCAGGTCTCGGCCAACGATTTAGATCAGCACCTCCGAGGATTGCTGCAGGAGTACGCCGACGAGGAGGAAGAAAGCGACTTGATTGAGCGCTTCACCATTCGGAGCCGGGACCGAATCTACTTCGTCGACGCCGACGACGTGCAGTGGATCGAGTCCGAGGGGGATTACGTGGCCCTGCACGACGGGGACGATGCTCATCTCGTTCGGAAGACCATGAAAGAGCTCGAGAAGCAACTCGACCCTGACCGGTTTCTCCGGGTGCATCGGTCCTACATCGTGAATGTCGACTACATCGAGGAGCTCCGACCGCTCGACCATGGCACGTATCAGCTCCGGATGGCCGGTGGCGTGCCCCTGAAGACGAGCCGCGGTTACAGCGACAACGTGGACGCGCTGCTCGACGCCACTGGGTAGAGGGCACTTCGGACGGCCCGATCGAGGCCGGAACGGGCCCCGCAGTGTTTCGGCTGCAGCATCGTCATGCTCACTCACCATCGAGCCCGGCTCAATGAATGCTCACCTCGCGGTCATTGGACATCGGTCCTCGCAGCCTGTTACTGGGTCTGGTGGGACGCCCATCGACCTCACGAATACCACCCTCCCTACGTCGGTCGGAGGGCGAGAGTCAAGACGACTATTTCGGGCGCTCGACGACGCGCTCCGCGAGATGCGAGTGCGGCAGCGTCAGTTTCCGACCGACGCAACCTCCCCCCTGCGGGTCGGCATCATCGAAACGGCGGAGAATGGAACGTCGCTGGACATCCATACCGCCTCGACAAATCTTCGTACGCTCGACCTCCAGGTCCGTGCCAATCAGCAAACGGTACTCCGTGAGCTTCGAACCCTGGAGCGGGAGTTCATCTCAGACTCCTGAGAAGGCCCGTGGGACGCCATCCGTAACGAAGTAGTGCAAAGTGGTTTTTCTGTCACAAAGCCGTTTCGTTGTGCGAATCAACCAGAGTCGTCAACGGTGCCGTGTACTTGGAGCAGACGCTATTCTGCTTCGAATGCATCACGCGCCGATCAGAGTTGAGTCAAGATCACGTACGATGGACACCACCGACGACAACCACTCTCAGCCCGAGGAACTTCCGACGGGGTACGTCGAGAAAACGGACGGAACGGTGGCCCCTCACGACTTGGTCTGGAGCGACTCCGACAATGCGTTTCTCCCGGTACAAAAGGACGGCGACCTCGTTGGGACAAGCATCGACGACGGCCAGCGCGTCGCGACGCCCGCCTACTGGGTAACGTTTGACAGCACAACCGGCATCGTCTGGGGAGTGGGGGAGTCTCCCGAGGAAAGCCTGCGGGCGGCCAAGTTCGAGGCCTTTGGCGACGATCACGGAGCCGTCGGCTACGAGTTTGCCTGCTGGTGCGAGGAAATGAATACGAAGCGGTGCTCTGAAACCCTGTACACGAAGGCCAACGAAAACGGACATCTCTCCATTTCTGACGATCGTCTTCAGGAGCACATCGCCATGTCGTAGTTCGGTGCTGGGGGCTTGGCCTGCCCTTGCGCCATCGGTGCGTCGTGGAGCGTGCGGCCGAGGTGGGCGGATGGACCGCAGCGCGTAGCCTGTGCGGACGACCGGTCCCACAGTTCCGACTGCTCATCTCCCATAGGTCGGCACTCGTCGTCCCAAAGCGCCGGTTCGCCGCACGACCAGCATCCTTCCGGCACGAGGGGCGTTTGGGGAAAACCGATGACACGACGGGCCATGCTCGTTCGTCCCCTTCTTGCCAATCGCCCACCGCCATGGCTGCTCGCCGACCCCCCTTCTGGATCTTCCTCCTCTTCGTTGCTGCGTTCGGACTTGCCGGATGCGAGCCGTATCTGAGCATGACTGATCAGGTCCCTGCTCAGACCCGGAAAGCGGCCGCTCTCCTTCCCGAATCGCCTCGCTATGCGGGCATGGTCGATCTGGACACTGCGATGGACCAGGTCGATGATCTCGGCATCATGAACCTGGATGATCGCCTGCGACAAGCGAGTGGGCCACGCCTGCAGACGTTTTTAGACGCCACCGGGATGGATCCCAAAACCGACCTGGAGGCCATGTACGGTGCCGTCGGGGAAGAGGGATTTAGCGCAGTGGTCGTTGCGGACCTGACGCCAACGCAGGTCCGTCGCTATCTCGATCAGGCTCCCGGCGACGCTGGCCGGTCGACAACGTACCGGGGCGTGTCCCTTTTCCATCTGACCGATCCGGAGGACACCGACGGTGAGCGTCCGGAGGATACACTCTCGTTGGGGTTCGTGCAGGGTGGAATGATCGCTGCGGCGATGGATGAGGGGCGCGTCAAGACCATGATCGACCGCTATCGGGAGCAGCCCGCAGGACTCCGCGAGAGCGAGCCCTACATGAGGCTGATTGAGCAGGTTGGGCATGGGAGTACGGCCTGGCTGGTGGGGCGCAATGTGCTGCAAAGTGCCCTCCGCGATACAGCGGACGAGGCAGCTGAAACTACATCGGCCGCTTCGTCGCGCCGTCCCCCAACCGCAGAGGAGGCTGGAATCCAGAGTGTGCTGAGCGAGTGGACTGACCGCGTGCTGGGACTCTCGGAGTCTGCTTCGCTAGGGGAGGAAGCAAGCAACAAAATCGAGCGCCTGAAAAGTCGGGTCCGAGAACAGGCAGTGTCGATCACTCTGACCGACGGGACGCTGGAAGGGGAAATCCACCTCACGATGCGCGACGAGACCAGTGCGGCGAATGTCGCGAACATCGCCCAAGGAGCAGTGGCCGCGGTGAAGATCTCCCAGCAGGAAAGCGGCGGGCTCCGGCGGGACCTGCTCAACGACGTGACCATCGATCAGCGAGGATCGGTCGTGCACGTCCAGTTTGCGGTCGAGAGTGAGAAAGTTCGTCAGACCGTGTAGACCAAACGGTGGATCTGCCCCGTTCGTCGACGGAAGTTCTCGGCTCGTCGCCTGAAAGGAGCAGTTCGTCGATCGACTGGCATCACGAGTGATGGTTCGACGTTAGGGCACATGGAAAAGTTAAAAAATACCTGCAACCTGTACGACGATTGGTTTGTCCCTTCTACCACAAGGAACACCAGGGAGATGGACCGCCGGACACAACCGCGAGATGGACCGCCGGACACAACCGCAGGGTGATGCTTCCGACTTTGGATTTCATTCGCTGACTTTTAAGTCGTCCCGTTGACCTGTGCGCCGCTTCGTCTTCGAGGTTGTAGAAGGAATCCGGATTGCCGGCCAGGCCATTTGGGCCAACAAGCTCCGCTCGACGCTCACCACCCTGGGGGTCATCATCGGCATCGCCGCGGTGACGCTCATGGCGACCGTCATCAATGGGCTGAACCAGGAGTTTGACAAAGCGCTCTCGCAACTCGGCACGGACGTGCTGTACGTCGATCAGTTTCCGTGGGGCCAAAACGCTGATCGGGAATGGTGGCGCCTCCGCAATCGTCCGGCCATCCAGCCGGCCCTGGCCCAGACCATTCGGGAGCGCTCGCGCTACGCGGAGGCGGTGGCCCCGATGACCGACACAGATCGACAGGTGCAGTATCAGGGGCAGAGCATGGAGGCCGAAATCCTAGGATCGCCGCCCCAGTACGGCCGCATTCGCAGTGTCAAACTCGCTCAGGGACGGTTCTATACCCGAGCTGAGGAGCGCGGTCGGCGGCACGTGTGCGTGATTGGAGCCACGGTGGCCCAGGAGCTCTTTCCGGCAGTCACGCCCCTGGGCAAGGAGGTGAAGATCGGGGACGTGCCGTGTACCGTAATCGGGGTCCAGGAGAAGAAGGGAGAAAGCATGCTCGGAGGGCCCGGCTCGCCGGACGAGCGCATTCTCATGCCGTTTAGCACCTACGACAAGTTGTTTGGCGTGAGCCGCCAGCGGGGCGTGGAGGTCATGGTGAAGGTGGGAAGTGCTGCGACCATGACTCGGGCAGAGGAGGAATTGATTGGCATTATCCGCACGGCGCGGGGCGTAGCGCCCGGCGAGAGGAACAACTTTGCGATCAATGATCAGCAGCAGGTTATGGCCAGCTTCGCGAGCACGAGAATTGCTATTTACGGGGTAGGGCTGTTCCTGACGGGCCTTGCACTCGTCGTGGGCGGCATCGGGGTCATGAACATTATGTTCGTCTCTGTGCGCGAGCGGACAAAAGAAATTGGCATCCGGAAGGCGGTGGGGGCCAAGCAACACACGATCCTGTTCCAGTTCCTAGTGGAAGCGGTCATTGTATGCCTCATCGGGGGCGTCATGGGACTGGGGGTGTCGGCCCTGGGGGCGATGGGCGTACGGGCCCTCGGATTCACCGCGTCCCTTCCGGCGCAGACGGTCGTCCTCGCCTTCGGAATCTGTGTAGGGGTGGGCATCCTGTTCGGTATCGCGCCGGCCTGGCAGGCGGCCACCGCCGATCCCATTGAGGCGCTTCGCTATGAGTAACCCCCCTGGCGCCCTGGCAAAATTCGCTGCACTCCGGTCCTCAATCCACAGAGATCCATGCAAAACGCTCGATTCCATTCCTCCGGTCCGCGCCTTCCCTGGATGCTTATCCCCCTCGTTCGCCTGCTTCGGTGGGGCCGCGAGCGACTGGAGGCCATAACCGGCCAGCCGGGGGCGGGACGCGACGGATCGCTCGACGTGGGGGGCGCTCTTCTTCTGGTCGGTGCCATCACCCTGGTGGCACTGGTGGGGGCGCCCCCGCTCTTGACGGTCGGCGGCGGCATTGGGGGCGCGGTTCTGTTTGTGTTGGCACGGACCTGGATTGTGGTACAGGAACGGCAGGCCGCGTAGCGCCTGTCCCCGCGTTTCTCGAATGATTCCTCTTCTTCCATGGGCAGTTTCGAAACCGTGCGTGAGGCGCTGCAGGCGCTTCGCGCCAACAAATTGCGCTCCGCCCTCACCCTCCTCGGGATCGTCATCGGCGTCTTTGCGGTCATCGCCGCCGTGACGGCTGTGGACGTGATCGACCTCTACTTTAAGAGTTCGATTCAGGGACTGGGAGCGTCCACCTTTTCGGTGGAGCGATACGACTACGCGGGAGGCGACGGGCCAGAGCAGTACCATCCTCCGATCACGTACAATCAGGTGCAGCGCCTCAAGGAGCGGACGGGGGGCAACCTGACGGTAAGCGTGAGCGAGCGGTTCGACGCTCGGGTAAAAGCGCAGTCGCGGCGCCACGAGACGAATCCCAACATTACTCTCTACGGCACCGGCGAGGCGTTTCTGGGCAACTTCGGCTACGAGATGCGCTTGGGACGCCCGCTCGCCGCACAGGACGTGCAGAACGCGCGCCCCGTGGCCCTGCTCGGCTCCGCCGTGGCCGAGACCCTCTTCCCGGCCACCAGTCCACTCGGCAAAAGCGTCCGGGTGGGGCGGGTGCGGCTTCAGGTTGTGGGGGTGCTCGAGAAGAAGGCCGGACTCTTCCGCGACCCCAACACGCGGGTGTATGCGCCCATCACGTATCTCTTTGCCACCTACGGGGGCGGGGGGCGCAGCATGGATGACACGCGCGTCCGGGCGGCGTCGGCCGCGCAACTCCCGGCGGCCAAGGAAGCGGTGCGCAGCAACCTGCGCGTGATCCGTCAGGTGGAGGCCGGGGCCCCGAGCACCTTCAACATCGAATCGAGCGATTTCCTCCGTAGTACCTTCTCCGAGTTTACGAAAAACCTTACGCTGGGCGGGGCGCTCGTCGGATTCATCTCACTGCTGGCCGCCGGGGTGGGCATCATGAACATCATGCTCGTCTCCGTCACCGAGCGGACCAAAGAGATCGGCATCCGCAAGGCGGTGGGGGCCAAGTGGCGCAACATTCTGGGCCAGTTCCTGCTGGAGGCCATCATCTTGTGCCAGATCGGCGGCTTGATCGGGATTGTGCTTGGGGGGCTCGGGGGCAACATCGCGGCGCTTTACTGGGACATCAGCCCGTCTTTCCCGTGGGTGTGGGCCGGCATCGCCGTAGGGGGGGTCACCGTACTGGCCGTCATTTTCGGTGGATACCCTGCCTACAAAGCGGCCCGCCTCGATCCTATTGATTCCCTCCGGTACGAGTAATTCTTCACTGCCCGCCGTTCATTCTCTCACCATGCTCCTCTTCGGTTCCATGCAACGATTCGTCTCGTTCCGCCTCGCCGCCGCTGGCGGAGGCGTTCTCGCTCTTCTCCTGGTGCTCGGGGCCTTTGCGCCGAGCAGCCACGCGCAGCAGTCCCGGGATACGACGCAGATCACGTTCGACGAGGCTGTGCGCACCGCCCTCGATCAGAACACGAACGTCAAGCGGGCGCAGGCACAGGCTCGGCAGTCCAACGTGGAGGTCCGCGCCGAGTGGATGGACTTCGCCCCCGACCTCAGCCTCAGTACGGATCTTTCCCGTCGCGTAGGGCGCAACTTCAGTCAGGTGACGGGAAGCTTTACCACCCAGTCGACCGACCGCTTCGGCCTGACCGGGAGATCGAGCGTCACGCTCTTCAACGGTTTCGAGAACGTGTCCTCGCTCCAGCAGGCTCAGCAGCAGGCTACGGCGGACAAGACGAACCTGAAGCGCACACGGCGGGAAGTGGCGTTTACCGTGATGGATCAGTTCATTTCACTCGTGGAGAGCCGCGAAATCGTGCGCGTGCGCAGGGAGCAGGTGCAGGCACAACGGAAGCGGCTGCGTCAGATTCGCGAGTTCGTGGACGCGGGCTCACGGCCCAAGTCGGACGAGTTCACGGCCGAGGCCGACCTGGCCGAGGCCGAGCAGCAGCTTCTGCAGGCCAAGCGGGAACGGGAGGTGGCCAAGACCCAGCTCATACAGACGCTCCAGCTCAATCCCCGCCAGGCCTACGACTTTCAGGTGCCTGATCTGGAGGAGGCCACCCTAGGCGCTGCCCAGTATGACCTGTCCGCCCTCATCAACGAGGCGTTTCGGAAGCGTCTCGACCTGAAGGTGGCACAGGCCGAGCGGCGGGCCGCTCAGCAGGGCATCCGGTCTGCGAAGGCGTCGTACTACCCAAGCCTCTCGATCAGCGGTCGGTACGGCACCGACTGGTCGAGCCGAGGGCGTCTTCCGGATCCCGACGGCCAAGGGTTTATCAGTCCGGGCTTCACAGAGCAGCTCGACAATAACCGCGGGGGAGGGATTTCGCTGTCTCTGAACATCCCGATTTTTAACCGGCTCCAGCGCAGCACGCAGGTGGAGCAGGCGCAGGTGCGTGCCCAGAACGCAAAGTATCAGCTTCAGGACAAGCGCCAGCAGGTGGCCCTGCAGGTGCGACAGTCCTACCTCGACTACAAGAACGCCGTGCAGCAGCTGGAGGCAGCCAACAAGCGCCTGCGGGCCGCTAAACGTGCCCGCACTGCCGCTCAGGAACGCTACCAGCTCGGCTCCGCCGACATCGTGGAGCTGCAGAACGCGATCCGCGACTACGTCGACGCGGCGAGCCAGCAGGTGCGAGCCCGGTACCAGCTCATCCTCCAGCAGAAGCGGATCGACTACAACGTGGGCCGCCTCTCGCCAAGCGAGCCGCTCCTCGGCCAGCCAGCGACACAGTAGTTTCGTTGACGTTCCTTTCGTGCCTCCCAATAGAACCCCCTCTCTTTAGTCATGGCATCTTCAAGTGGCACTTCGAATCGCATGTTGTACGCGGGCGGGAGCCTGTTGGCCGTCCTTTTGATGGTCGGCGGACTCGGCTGGCAGCTTGGATGGTTTGGCGGCGAGACGTCCGGCCTCCGCGTCGAGACCGAGAAGGCCCAGCGCCGCACCATCACGCAAACCGTAACGGCCTTCGGGCGTGCCAAGCCGGAGGTGAAGGTGACCATTACTCCCGATGTGCCGGGCGAGATCGTAGCGCTTCCAGTGCAAGAGGGGGACGTGGTGCAGAAGGGCGACCTGCTTGCCCGTCTCAAGCCGGACGACTACCAGGCGGCGGTAGAGCGGGCCCAGGCTCAGGTCTCGGAGGCGAAGGCTACGCTCGCTCAGCGACGAGCCGACTCGATCCAGGCACGTCGGACCTTCGAACGGAAGAAGAAGCTCTATGAGAAAGGGGTCATTCCCGAGAGCAAGTTCTACGACGCTAAGACGAGTTACACGCAGGCCAAAGCCCGGCTTGAAGCTGCCCACTTCCGGGTAGAGAGTGCCAAGGCCGACCTCCGGGACGCCCGCGAGCAGCTCCAAAAGACGCGTCTCTACGCCCCGATGAACGGCACGGTGAGTAAGCTTACTGTGGAGGTGGGCGAACGCGTGGTGGGTACGCAGCAGCGATCTGGAACCAAGATGATGAACATTGCGCGGCTCGACCGTATGGAATTGAAAGTGGACGTTAACGAGAATGACGTCATCAACGTGGCCGGGGGTGACACGGCACGTGTCGAGTTCGACGCCTATCCAGATCGCTCCTTTCAGGGTAAGGTGACGGAGATTGCCAACGCCGCCCGAATTCAGAATCAGGGAAGCCAAAACGAGGTGACTAACTTCCCGGTCACGATCCGCATCCTCGGAAACCCGAACGCAGGCCCGGCCGCGACCCGAGCAGGAGGAGGCCTGGCTCGCCCGGAGCGACCCGCTGAAAGCGGCGCTGGTCCGGTCATCCGACCCGGCATGAGTGGCTCAGTAGACATTTACACGGAAACCGTCAACGATGCCGTGGCGGTCCCGATTCAGGCCGTCACCGTCCGCGACTTCAACGAGGTGGGCCCCGGAGCCGATACCACCAAGCAAAAACAGTCAGCCGAGGAGGACCTTCGCAAAGTCGTTTTCGTGGCCGAAGCCGACTCGGCCCGGATGGTGGAGGTCACCACCGGCATCGCCGACGACACCTACATGGAAATCAAGTCGGGCCTGGAAGGGGGCGAGACGGTTATCACGGGCCCGTACAGCGCTGTCAGCCGCGAGTTGGAGCAGGGGGACAAGATTCAAACCCGTAGCGGCGGGTCCCAGGCTGGCGGACCACTCGCCACGACGCAGTAGATGGTCAGGGACGAATGGAGGTATGGAGGGGGGCGTCTCGTCACCGCGCTCCTCCCCCCTCGATCCTCTCAGTCCGGCCCGAAGTGCGACCGTTCGTCCAGGAGTTACTCATCGACCCTTTGCTCACAGTATCGCACGCACCGATCATGGAAGCACTCGCCACCGACGAGACACCGACTCCCGCTACTGAGCACTCCCTCATCGAAGTGAACGACCTAAAGAAGCGGTACATGATGGGGAGCCAGGAGGTGTGGGCGCTCGACGGGGTCAGCCTCTCGATCGAAGAGGGGGACTACGTGGCCGTCATGGGTCCCTCCGGCTCCGGCAAGTCGACGCTCATGAACATGCTTGGCTGCCTCGACACGCCCACCAGCGGCACGTACCACCTGCGGGGCGAGGACGTGAGCACGTTCTCCGACAACGAGCTTGCAGAGATCCGCAACCACGAGATTGGGTTTGTCTTTCAGACGTTCAACCTGCTGCCGCGCGTCAACTGCCTGCGAAACGCCGAGCTGCCGCTCATCTACGCCGGCATGTCCAAGCGCGATCGGCGCGAGCGGGCGACCGAGGCGCTCCGCAACGTAGGCCTGGGCGACCGGCTCGACCACCGCCCCAACGAGCTGTCGGGCGGTCAGCGCCAGCGCGTAGCCACGGCCCGGGCGCTCGTGAACGATCCGTCGCTCCTCCTGGCCGACGAGCCGACCGGAAACCTCGACACGGAGACCGGCGACGAAATCATGCAGCTGCTGGAGGCCCTGCACCGCCAGGGCAACACCATCTTGCTGGTGACCCACGAGGAGCCCATCGCCCACCACGCCCGCCGCATTATTCACCTCCGCGACGGCAAGCTGGAGCACACCGAGACGGTCGATCAGCCTGCACTGGCGGACGAGGAAATCGAGTTGGGATGAAGAGCTATGGCACTGGGCAGGGAAACGTGACCATGGACGCCAGGCCCGTTGGTGGGGGGCGCAGAAGGTTGAGCAGTCCATCCCTTCGTTCGCAGGCCGCGCCGAACCGCGCCAGAGCAACTCTCCCAATTTCTTACTACGCCGATGATACGCCCTCAAGCGTTCTGGAGCGTCTCCATCATCGCGCTTTCGGTAATCTTTTTGGCCGGTGCAGTCCACGCACAGCCGGACACGTCTAAGACAATCCGGGGTCGGGTGGTGGATGCCGAAACAGGCACCCCTCTTCCCCAGGCTAATCTCCGCATCGCGGACACCTACCAGGGCACGATTACGAACGCGAATGGCCAATATACGCTCGAGGTTGACAGCCTCCCGGCCACGGTCGTCGTCCGCTACGTGGGGTATGAGTCGGCCCGGCGCCGCGTTACGGCCGATACAGAGCCGCGGCAGACCTTCCGGCTCACGCCGTCGTCGGTGCAGATGGAGGAGGTTGTTGTCACCGGCACGGGGAATCCCGGCGAATCCATCATGCAGCGCGTCATTGAGCGCAAGCAGGAGTGGTGGCCGGACCTGAAGAGCTATTCCGTAGAGGCCTACAACCGGTTCACGCTGGCCAGCGACACCACCATCGCGGCCATTGCCGAAAGCCGGACGACTGCCTTCTGGAAACGGGGGCGCGGCACCCGTGAGGTCGTTCGATTCCAGCGCGGCACTGCCAACCTTCAGGACATCGCCGGTTCGGCCCTCCCGGCCGCCTCGGCGGTCTTCAACCTGTACGCAGACAACACTGAGGTCTTCGGCAACCGCCTCGTGGGGGTGACCCACCCCGACGCACTCGACTACTACAACTTCACGCTCGACACCACGCGGGCCATCAACGGGCGGCGGGCATTTCGCATCCGCGTGGAACCGGAGAGCCGCCTCTCGTCCACCTTTCAGGGCACGGTCACTGTGCTCGACAGCACCTACGCCCTGCTGGAGGCGAAGCTCCGCCCGACGACCTCGCTGAGCACGTCGCGCGTGCTGAAAGAGGTCGACATCACCTTCGAGCAGCAGTTCTCGAACTTCGGCGGCCCGTACTGGCTCCCCGTCGACTTCCGGGCCCGACGCACGCTCGATGTACAGCTGTCGGCGCTGGTGTCGTTCTCGGACATCAGTATTCGGCAGGTCAGCCGCCTGAGCGATTACCAAATCAACGTGCCCGTCCCCGACTCGCTCTACGACGACACCACCGAGACGGTCGCGGCGATGCCCGACAGTGTCTCAATCCTCGGCTCGTCCTCCGACACCGAGAGCCTGGACTCGCTCAGTGGGGACGGCCCCTTTGTGCCCTACTCGCAGACCGAGCGTACGGCGTACCAGCGCATCGACAGTACAGACACAATTCGGAAGTCCTTCGACCCCGGTGGTCTCCTGGGGTGGCTCCAGGACCTCGGCGTCACCGACGGGAACCTTTTGGGCGATGAGGAGCAGTCCGGCGACGACGAGGCCAACGACGGAACGGACGGAGATTCTCTGGACGTGGTGGACGTGTCCGCGAGGCCCGCCGGGCTGCGTTACAACCGCGTGGAGGGGGCGCACGTCGGCGGACGGGTGGGCCTAGACGTCGGACCGGTCGAGGTTGGGGGGCGGGTTGGCTATAGCACCGGCCCCTCAGGAAGCACGAAGTGGTCCTACGGCGGAGGGGTCACGGCGGACCTATCAGCCAGCACGACGCTCGGCGTGCGCTACCACTACGGCATCGCTCCTCGCTATCGCGCCCGGTCGCGCATCGCCCCGCTCTGGGCGCGCCTCTCGAACAGCCTCTGGATGCTCGCGGGGGAACCGGAGTACTTCGACTACTTCGGAAATGAGCGTTTTCGGGTGTCCGTACGGCAGGCGTTTTCCGGTCCGGAGCTGGACCTTGAGCTCCAGGTCCGCAACGAGCGCCACTTCTCGGTCGCCAAGACGACCGACTACAACGTGCTCGGTCGCTCGATCACACAGCCCGCGAATCCCTCCGTGGACGAGGGATGGTTGCGCTCGGTGGCGCTTTCGGCCACGCTCGGCGGCGGCGGGCTGCTGGGGGTGACTCCCCTCAACCGCGTGCAGGCCTCTGTCGAGCACAGCGACCCGGGGCTGGCGGCGAGCGACTTCGACTTCACCCGGGTCGAGGTGGTGGCCGACGCCCGGATCGAGACCTTTTTCCAGCGCCGGTTGCTTCCGAACACCCTGGATCTCCGGCTCGACGCGGGGGCCTCGCTGGGTACTCTTCCTCTGCAGCGTTTTGGCGTCATTGAAGCAAGTCCGCTGCCCTACACGCCGTTCGGCGCCCTCCGCACGCTTGACGACCGGCCCTATCAGGGTGAGCACCACGTGGCCTTCTTCTGGGAGCACAACTTCCGCACGGTGCCCTTCGAGCTGATCGGGTGGCAGGCCCCGGTCGACCAGGACATTGGGATCATCGTGCACGGGGGCCACGGGCGCACCTGGATCGAAGACGATACCGAGCAGCGGCTCGCCCGACGAGGCGTCGCGGTGCGGACCTCAGACGGACTCCACCACGAGCTCGGCCTGTCGATCAACGGCCTCCTCTACGACTCTCTGCGTCTCGACGTCACCAAGCGTCTCGACGCGTCCGGGTTCAGCATCGGCGTGAGCGTGCTTCGGTTTCTGTAGGTGAAAGTGGGAAGGTGTAAAAGATGGGCAAATTGGAAGATTGGAGAAGAGGAGTCCAGGCGAGGGAGGGGCAGCGAAGGGACGATTCGATGGAGGGATATTGGGGCGTCCCGACGCAATCGTCTTTCCTCAGTCGGAACGGTGGGGGGGAGCTCGTGGCAGGTGGGCTTCTCGAAGCCGCTGCGCTCCTTGTGCCCATGTTGAAGCAGGACATCCGGACCGACGGGCTGCTCCTCCTACAACTGCCCTAGGCCGACGGGCTTGGGGGGCTCGGCGGCGCGGTGGGGGGTGGACTGTGGCAGTACTTCCGCGGGCGCTACGGGCGGCCGTCCCCAATCGGAAGGGAATAGGTTCCACCCGTGCCCGCGGTCGAGAACAGCATGGGTCTGATTGTATTCGTTCCAACCTCTGATTTGTCTTTCATCGACACCGGAGCGTTGCGATGAGTAACTCGTCGTCCGATACGTCCGAGTCCCCCCGCCTGGACCGTTCGGAGACGACCTTCGTCGGCGTGTCTATGGTCCAGGCGCAGCTCGTCGGTGGGGGGCTTGCGGTCGGGCTTCTCGCCGTCCCGCTGAGTGCCCACTTGTTTCTCTGGGGGGCACCGTCGGGGTCGGACGCGCTCGGACCGGACGCCTTCTTCGGGTTTTCCGTCGCTATCCTCGTTGGCATTCTGGTCCACGAGGGCCTGCACGGCATTGGGTTTCGGTGGGGCGGCGCCGACTGGTCGGCGGTCGAGTTTGGGTTCAGTTGGCGCGGCCTTGCGCCCTATGCGCACTGCGACGCCCCGTTGCGCTGCGCCCCATACCGCCGGGCAATCGCGCTACCGGGCCTCGTGCTCGGGGGCGGGCCGTTGGCCGTGGGCCTGGGAGCCGGTCACTGGGGCATCACTGGGTTTGGTGCCGTGATGCTGGCGGCCGCAGGAGGCGATTTCCTCATCCTGTGGCTGCTCCGGACCGTGCCCCGTCGGGCCTGGGTGCGGGACCACCCCAGTCAGGTGGGCGCGCTCGTCCTCGGGGGCCCTTCCGCCGACGAGGCCCCGGCGCTGGCCTTTGACCTCGACGCGGAAGCAAGTGCACACCAGAAGGGGGCCGACGACGGCACGTAGGTCCGTCCTCTGCACGCACCGGTGCGTTTCGGCACGCGGAGGGCCCCGGCGCGTCCGCTGAGTAGCCTATTCCCACCGGGAGGCAGGACGTCGCTGGCAGAGAAGATTTTAGAGGCGGAAGGCCACATCCCGTGAGACGTTGGGCCGCCCGGGCGGAGGCCCGGAGGAAAGATCACATCTCCCCTCGCGGTACGCGTCGGAGCGAGGGATTTTGTCGCGGTCCTTCTTCTCCGTCGCCTGTTTGGGTCCGTGCGTGAACGCATGCACGACGCACGCTGCCAGGGTCGAAGGCATCGTGGCGAGCCCTGTACATGTACTCAATGCGCATCCCGTCCCCGGCTCGCCTCCGGTGATGCCCTGAACCGCGGTTTGGCGTCTTTTTCCCAAACGGAGGAGGGGTTCTCGAATCCCTGCAGTTGGGGAAAAGGTTGATTCAGTGCCCGTAACCACGCAATTCGCCTACCGCCTGCCCCCATCGCTCATGTCGGAACCCGATCCTGCGTCCGAAGAGTCTTCCCTCCGCCCCAAACGGCTGTGGACGACGCTTCGGCGCATCTTCCAGTTCGGCTGGCCCTACCGTGTTCGCCTCGTGGCCGCCGTGCTGCTCACCGTGTTGGGAGCAGCGGTCGCACTCGTGGTGCCGCTGGGCCTGCGTGAGCTGGTCGACGCCGTCTTTCAGGACGAAAATCGGGCGCTGCTCGACTGGCTGACCCTGGCGCTCATTGTGCTCTTTCTGGCCCGGTCCGCAGCGGCGTTTGGGGGCAAGTACCTGCTGGGCTGGACCGGCGAGCGCGTGGTGGCCGACCTGCGGAAAAAGGTGTACCGCCACCTCCACCGGCAGAGCCTCCTTTTCTTTACCGACCACCGTACGGGCGATCTCACCTCGCGCCTCACCAACGACGTGGGGTCGGTGCGGAGCGCGGTAAAGGACGCGCTCCCCAATTTTCTGACCCAGTCGCTCTCGCTGGTGGGTTCGGTGGCGCTGATGGTGGTGCTCAACTGGCGCCTCAGCCTCATCATCTTCTTCATCGTCCCGGCAGTCACGGGGTTTGCCGTCTACTTCGGGCGCAAGATTCGGGCGCTGGCCCGCGACATCCAGGACCGCCTAGCGGACACGACGGCCGTGGCGGAGGAGGCCCTCGCGTCGATCCGTGTCGTCAAGTCCTTCGCGCGGTCCGACCACGAGGTGGATCGCTACAACGAGGCGGTGGAGGACCTCTTCGGCACGGCGCGGTACCGCGTGCTCGTGTCGGCGCTGTTCGAGTCGACGGTGGGGCTGCTCTTCTTCGCGGCCCTCGTGGCCATCTTCTGGTACGGGGGGATCGAGGTGCTGGCGGGGCGGCTCACGGAGGGCGACCTCGTGGCGTTCGTCTTCTACGCCTTCAACATCGCGCGGAGCGTGAGCAGCATGTCGCAGCTCTACTCCACGTTCAACAGCGCCGCGGGCGCGACCGAGCGCCTGTTCGACCTGCTCGACACGGAGCCGGAGCTTCGGGACGCGCCCGACGCCACCGAGCTTCCGCCGATCGACGGGCACGTGCGCCTGGAGGACGTGACCTTCGCCTACGACGAGGGCGTTCCGGTGCTGCACGACCTCTCGTTCGACGTGTCGGCGGGGCAGACCGTGGCCTTCGTGGGGCCGAGCGGCGCCGGCAAGTCGACCCTCATGAGCCTCCTTCCCCGCTTCTACGCGCCGCAGTCGGGCCGCGTGCGGGTGGACGGGCACGACCTGTCGACGGTGACGCGACGGTCGCTCCGCGAGCAGATCGCGTCGGTGTCGCAGGAGGTGCAGCTCTTCAACACCACCATTGGGGACAACATCCGCTACGGGCGGCTCGACGCGTCCGACGACGCGGTGGTGGAGGCCGCCCGCGCGGCCAACGCCCACGACTTCATCGTGGACATGCCGGACGGCTACGCCACGGCGGTGGGCGAGCGGGGCGTGAAGCTGAGCGGGGGGCAGCGCCAGCGCGTGGCGATCGCCCGGGCGCTTCTGCGCGACGCGCGCCTCCTGCTCCTCGACGAAGCCACCTCGTCGCTCGACTCTGCGTCGGAGGCGCTCGTGCAAGAGGCGCTGGAGCGGCTCATGGAGGGGCGCACCACCTTCATCATCGCACATCGGCTCTCCACGGTGCAGACTGCCGACCGGCTCTTCGTGCTCGACGACGGCCGCATCGTGCAGCGGGGCACGCACGCCGAACTGATGCGGGAAGAAGGACTCTACCGTCGGCTGGCCTCCTACCAGTTCCGCAAGCCCAGTGAAAGAGAGGAAGAACTGGTCGGCTAATCCGTCCCGTTCCGCAGCGCCTCCAGCGCCTCCTGTGTCGCGTCGTCCATAGGAAGCGTCTCCATGCGCTTCTCAAGTGTTGCGACCGTCGTGCCGACCTGCCACGAGACGGGGGCGTCCGGGGCCTGCAGCAGGTGGCGGTAGAGGAGGAGCGCGCGGCCAAAGCAGTGCCCCGCCTTTTCGGGATCGTCGCGGTACCCATGCGTCTCGCCCATCCGGTGGAGCGCCTGGGCGAGGGTTTGGGCCACGTTCGGGACGAAGGTCCCGTTCTCGCGGCACAGCTCCAAGAGTGCGTCGGGCGGGAGGGTGCGCAGGTCTTCCGCCCGCCCGTCGAGGTGCGTCTTGCAGGCCTCGTCGATTTGGCGAAGGGTCTCCTCGGGCTGCTCACGGTGCGACTGGCCCAACAGGGTCGCAATCGCCTTCGTGAACTGACGGATCTGCCGCATGAGCACGTCTCTCTGAATCATAACACGGGGGCAACGGAAGCCGGGCGAATGAGCAAGGGCAAACGTGCGGGGGGCTCGGAGGAAGCGCTGTTGGAACCACGCCCGCGGGCGACCCCTTACGTGCACGAGCGCCGCGACGTTTTCGCGACACTGTGCCGCGCTTGCGCTGCGCCCGTCCAACCCACATCGTGTCCTCATGCGTCTCCGTGTAGCCCTCCGCTGCCTCCTCACCGCCGGTCTCGTCGCGCTGGGGCTCGGGTGTGGCGAACCGGCGGGCGAGGACTCATCTAACGACCTGCCGTTCGGGGTGGAGGCGACGCGACTGGGCGCAGATGCGGACGTGCAGCCGCTCCTTGAGGGCCCGTCGCTGATGCTACAGGGCGACGGTGCTCCCCTTGACACCGCCTTTCAGGCCCATGCCGAACGGGTGGCCGATCGGCCGCTCGATGTGGTCGTCCTGGCCGCCTCGTTCCCGTCGGACGGAAGCTCCACGCCGGAGTGCGATCGGCTCGTCGACTTGGGACGTGTGCATTCCTGCGAGACCATCACGATCCCCGACCCCCGTGGGGCCGACGTGGACCGTGTGGCCGAGACCGTGCGGCGGGCCGAGGTGGTGTACTTTGCCGGGGGCAATCAGTGCAACTACGTGGACTGGGCCGGACGGGTGGTCCACACCGCCGTGATCGACGTGTTCGAGCGAGGGGGCGGAGTGGGCGGCGGAAGCGCCGGGCTTGCCATCCAGGGCGACGTGGCGTACGACGGGTGCACGGGCAGCGTCCGCTCCGACGAGGCGCTTGCCGATCCCTACGACGAACGGATCCACTTCACCGACGACTACTTCGACTGGCCCGCGCTGGATCGCGTCATCACCGACAGCCACTTCCGGGCTCGCGACCGCATGGGGCGTCTCATCACCTTTGTCGCCCGTCAGATGAAGGCGACGGGCGCCAACGCGTTTTTCGGGCTGGGCGTGAACGAAGGGGCGGCCCTCGTCGTCGATTCTGCGGGCGTGGGGACGGTGTACGGCGGGCGGGCGTACCTCGTCCACGGGGGGCATTCCCCCGAGCGGGTGGAGCCCGGCACGCCGCTCACCTACGCCGACGTGCAGATCGTCCGACTGCCGCGGGGCACGACGTACGACCTCACCGAGCGCCCCCTGGATCAGGCCTACACGCGGAGCGTGGAGGCTGGATCGCTGTCGGCCAATCCGTATCGTCCGGACTAACCGACCCCGGAGCGCTCCTCGGACAGGGAGGAACTCGAGGGCGTGCAAATGAGAACAGGCGTCCGCCCCAACAAAAAAAGCAGCCAGCCCCCGCGAGTTGGGAGCGGGCTGCTTCGGGATTGATCGAAGGCTGGTGGAGGCAAGGAGGGGGCGACTTACTCGTCGCCCGCGTCGTACGAAAAGCTCTCCTGTACCGACCGGTCCTGCTTGTGGACGACGAGCTGGCTGGGCGCGTGCTCTCTGGCCGTGTCCCGGGCCGCACTCACCGCCTCCTTCTTCGTGTCGTGTGAGCTCGCGTACTCCTCGTCCCCTTCGATTGTAACGACCCAGCCCTCGTCGTTGGGCACGACGTGCAAGACCCGCTCTTCAGTCGCGGCCGCCCGCCGCTCCTCAAGCATCTTCTCCGAAAGGGCCTCCAGCTTCTCGGAGAGCTCCCGCACCCGGCGGGAAAGGTCTCGTACCTCCTTGCGGGTTGGCACCCCGATGCGTCTGAGGGTGTCCGACACGGCCTTGTCGACCGACGCGGTCGCGTCGTCGAGGCGCTGGGTGACATCTTCTACAAGAGCCTCCTGCTGCTCGCGGAGATTTTCGGTCGCCTCTTCAATCTGGTCCCGGCGCGTCTCTTGGTATTGTTTGCCGCGCTCGACGAGCGTCTCGAACACTCTGTCCCCCTCCTCCTCGAGCCGTTCGAGCGCCCCGAGACCAGCGAGCCAGACTTCGCGGGCGCGCCCTGACACCTCGTCGGGAAAATTCTGTAGAGAGAACCCCTTGCGCTCTGAGCTTGGTTTTTCGTTGTTCGTGGCCGCCATGACGAGTCCTAAAACTTGGTGGGTGGGCCTGCGAGACGAAAGAAAAATGTCGCGTTACAATTATCAAATCTGAAAGTAACGCAGCGCGTCATTGATTCCTAGTGAGATTGACACGGCGCGTTAACCCGTCGGATTCACCAGAGTTTGGAACGTAAAGCTCGGGATTTGGGACTTGAAACGAGAAACAGGACACCGAGATCGGCGATGCGCAGAATAGGTAGGCAGGGCAGAAGTAGGAAGAAGGTGGTGAGTTGGAAGGAGACCGCTGGAGATCCGTCTGGACTGAGGCCCGTAGACAAGAGAGCTGGGAGGGAGGGGGCAGTCCACGATCCCCAGAACCAGACGCAGGACAGATGCGGATTCAGCGTTATGCCGTCTACGAAGAGTTGCCGTACCAAATGTTCAACGTCAACGATGCGGGCTTACGGCTCGACTCCGAAACTCCCCAGGTTGGGTGAGGCAGGCCACGCACGAGGTTCTCGTCTGTAAAGCCTCCGGCTGTTCTCAGGGGAATAGATGTCTTCGATTGGAGGCGCGGAGGCCTCTACTTCTGGGAGGAGGCCTCAGCCTTCTCCTGCCCGCCGCTCAGCGTCCATGGCTCCCGTGGATTCTGACGGGCCAGGTACTGGTTCGCCTCCGACACGTTCGTCACCGTTCCTTTCTCTGCGTCCCAACGGAGCTTCCGACCTCCCGCCCGCAGGGACACCAATCCCAGCAGCATCGTCTCCGTCAGCCGTGAGGCGTACTCAAAACTGGAGGTGGCCTCCGCCTGCCCCTTGATTGCCCGCACCCAGTTCATCTCGTGGTTCTCCGCCTCAACGCGCTCGAACTGCTGGGGCGGCTTTCCAATCTCTTTGTCCTTCTCGGCCGGCAAGATGCGCGGGTTTTCTCCGTAGGTCCCGTGCAGGAGGGTGGCCTCCTCCCCCACTAGCAGCGCTCCCCCATTGGGATTGAGCTGTTTCTCCTCCGGAAGCCCCTCGGGCCGTTCCGGCCTCAAGCCGCCGTCGTACCACGTCATCTTTACTGCCGACCGGTCGCCGCGCTCCGGGAAGTGGTAGTGGGTCATGGTGGCCTGCGGCCAGCTCTCGCCGTTGAAGGCCGTAGAGCGGGTCTGGATCGTCTCCGGGGCCTCCAGCTCCAGCGCCCAGTAGGGGTGATCGATCAGGTGGGCGCCCATGTCCCCCAGGCCGCCAGTTCCCCAGTCTACCCATCCCCGCCAATTGAACGGATGAAACGCCTCGTTGTAGGGCTCCGCCGCCGAGGGGCCCAGCCACAGGTCCCACTTCATCTGATCGGGAACGCGCTGGATGGCGCTCGGCATCTCTTGGCCCTGCGGCCAGATGGGCCGGTTGGTCCAGACGTGAACCGCTTGCACCTCGCCGAGGGCCCCGCTACGGACGTACTCGTTGACCAGCCGGGCGTCGTCGCTGGAGTGGCCCTGATTGCCCATTTGGGTGACCACCCCGGTCTGGCGGGCCAGTTCGCGGAGTCGGCGGGCCTCGTCGACCGACCAGGTCAGCGGCTTCTGCGTGTAGACCGGAAGGCCACGCTGCATCACGTCGGCGGTGATGGTCGCGTGGGTGTGGTCCGGGGTGGCGATGATGACCCCATCGATCTTGCCGGCCATCTCGTCGAGCATCCGCCGGTAGTCGTAGTACGTGGCCGCGTCGGGATACCTGTCGAAGACCTCGGAGGCGTAATCGTGGTCAACGTCGGCGAGGGCAACGATGTTTTCGGACTGGGCGACGTTGTCGACGTTTCGTCCCCCAACCCCGCCTACGCCGATGGCGGCAATGTTGAGCGTATCACTGGGGGCCTGATAATTGGACCCGCCTAGCACGCGGCGCGGGACCACCAGCGGGAGGGCGGCCGCACCGGTTGCTTTCGCTGCTCTGCCGAGGAATGCTCGTCGAGAAAGATCCTGATTGGTCATGGCCTAGTTTGCCTAGCTCTTAGGGGACGTTGAACGGACCCTCCTGCAACCTGCGAACGAAGCTGCTGGCAGCCTTCTCTCAAGTGCCAGCCGCCGGGGGAGGCTTTTCGCAGCCTTGAACTACTGGAGGAGAACTACCCGAAGAATAGAAAGCGAAACGTCGAATGCAAGTCTGTGACGAGAGATTACACAGATAAATATTTTTCCGTCCGCCTCAGGACGCCTCTTCGGAAGGCCCACTGAACGGATCGCTCCTCGGCAGGCCCCGATGCGCGTCGGGTGGGGACTGCGAGACGGGACAGATCACTTCAGCGCGGTCGTCCGACCTGTCATCCTGTCAGCTTAACACACGTTGGTACGTTTTTCGAGAGCTACAACTGATGAGAAGATGAAAAAGGATCGGCACTGAATCGTCCGTTCCGGCAGTGCCGATCCTGCCTGTTGGATTAGCCAATAGACGAATATAAACCCATGAATTTGCAAAAGTTTACAGTAAAAGCTCAGGAGGCCGTGCAGAAAGCAATGGAGCTCGCGGCCTCCAAGAACCATCAGGGCATCGAGCCGCCGCACTTGCTGGAGGCGTTCTTGAGTGACCCGGACAGCGTCGCCGTGTCGATTCTGCGACGCGTGGGGGCGAACGTGGACCGTCTCCGGAAGCACGCCGAGACGGCCATGGAGTCGCTGCCCACGGTGACGGGCGCAAGCGCCGGCGACCAGTACGTCGGCGAGGAGCTGAAGAAGGTGTTCGACCGCGCCCGCGCTGAGGCCGACGTGATGGACGACGAGTACGTGTCGACCGAGCACCTGCTCGTCGGGCTCGTCGAGGGCAAGAACGAGGTCGGGCAGGCCCTGCGCGACCAGGGCGCCTCGAAAGAGCACGTCATGGAGGCGCTCGACGACGTGCGCGGCGGGCAGGGCGCCGACGACCCCCACGCCGAGAGCCGCTACGAGGCGCTCGACCGGTTTGCCCAAGACCTGAACGAGATGGCCCGCGAGGGCGAGATTGACCCGGTCATCGGGCGCGAGCAGGAGATCCGGCGCGTGCTCCAGATCCTGAGTCGCCGGACGAAGAACAACCCGGTGCTCGTCGGCGAGGCCGGCGTGGGGAAGACCGCCATCGCCGAGGGCATCGCCACGCGCATCGTGCAGGGCGACGTGCCTGAGTCGATGCAGTCGAAGCGCATTGTGGCCCTTGACATGGGCGCGCTCCTGGCCGGCTCCAAGTACCGCGGCGAGTTTGAAGATCGCCTCAAGGCCGTCGTCAACGAGGTGTCCGAGTCGGACGGCGAGATCGTCCTCTTCATCGACGAGTTGCACACGCTCGTGGGCGCCGGGG
>NZ_JBDGQQ010000125.1:0-14965 GCF_042218895.1 Salinibacter sp.
GCGAGGGGGCATGGCGACGGCACAGTCCTCAAGAATCACGAAGTCGTCGTGCGCCTGCCGGTTGCATGTTCGCCGACCCGCTCTCATCTTGTGTGTACCCACTCACTCGCCGTGCGCTTGGAACTGGCGATTGTACGACCGGATAAGCCGTACGGGCGGTTTCACAATCAACGCATTTAGACTCGTGGATATCGAGAATCGTACCGTAGTTATCCCGCGCAAAGAGGATACGACCAAGGGAGAAGAGCCTGTAAAGGTGTGGCCGCTGGTCGAGGCAGCGCTCAATGAAATTGATGCCGACCAGCCGACCCACCAGGCGGCCGAAGCGGCCATGGAGGTGAGCGACGGCTGTGCAACCCTGGCCAACTTCTTGATCAGCCAGGCGGAGCAGGTCGAAAAAATGGACTACCGCTTCAAGGTCCCGCTGATCGTACTCGGGGCCAAGCTTGCCCGTGAGGATGGAGGCGCCGAAACCATCTACGATCCCGACGAGGGAGCCTTCCACTTCGAGACCGACGAACACCAGTTCGCATTCGAGGTCTACGAAGACTGGACCGTCGACTGGGAGCGCGTGGCCGATCGCGTGCAGGAGAACTACAACTGGGACGGGGTCGAGAAGCAGGTGTGGGCGCTCGATTGGCTCATGGCCTACCTCGAGGTTCCCTCGGACGACTACATGGTCGACGACGAGGACGAAGACGACGACCAGTACTACAGCCGCATCTGACGGCCCTCGACCTCGACAGCTTCTCTGGGCTTGCTGTCTCGCCGGTCGTCCTAAAGGAACGGTTTCCACCACACTGCCCTGGGGGGAGAGCCTCCGCAGGAACGTCCCGTCTGTATCTTCCGAGCCCAGGCCCATTTCCGAAGCTGCGGCCCCGCGGTGGCAGTTACCCTGGGGCCTCCATGAGGTGTACGCGTCCCTCCGGAACCCGGACCTCATCCCGAGCCTCCCGAGCCGCTTCCAGGCTCGTGAAGGCGCCGAACACGGCACTCCCCGATCCCGATAGCGACGTGTAGGCCGCCCCTGCCTGTCTGAGTTTCTCCTGGGCCGACGCGACGGCGGGTTTCGCCCGCCGAACAGGCTCTTCGAAGTCATTGGCAAGGGCTGCGCGCCAGCGCGACAGGTCGTTCGAGCGGACGAGACGGCGCAGGTCGGGCCGGTCGGTGTCGTCCGGGGTTACCGCCGCGTAGGCCTGAGGCGTTGATACCTTGACCGGGGGCACGACGACGAGGACCGGAACGGGAAGACGGTAGGCCGACCCCGCGTTGGAAAGAGGCGACAGCACGTCGCCCCGTCCGGTGGCGTAGGCCGCCGGGGCGTCCTCCAGAAAGAAGGGAACGTCGCTCCCAATTGCCCGACCGATCTTTCGAAGTCGGTCGGCGGAGGAATCCAGGCCCCAGAGTCGAGTGAGGAGTCGGAGCGTGGCCGCGGCGTCGCTAGAGCCCCCTCCAAGCCCGGCGCCGTACGGCACTCGCTTCGCAAGGTGGAGCGCGGCCCCGTCCGACACGTCGAACGCTTCTGCGAGGCGCCGCGCGGCCTGCAGGCACAGGTTGTCGTCGTCGGTAGGGAGGGCCGGATCCGAGCAGGACAGCGAGAGCGCATCCGCGGGCGCAGCGGTTACGGTGTCTGCCCAGTCGAGTCGGTGGAAGACCGTCTCGATGTCGTGGTACCCGTCTGGGCGTCGACGGAGGACGTGGAGTCCCAGGTTGATCTTAGCGGGGGCGCGCCGGGTGAGCGGCATGGTCGACGTGGACGAAGCGATGGAAAGTGGATGGACCTCCTTCAGGGGTGCCGGCGCCCTTTAGCATCCAGCGGACCGCCTCCGGATCGGGCGGGCCCCTCCCTACTCCGCAATGCTCGACTCAACGACGCGTGCCCCCTGGGACGGAATGTCTGAGATCCAGGTCTCGGTAGGCACGTCGTGTCGGGAGAACGCTGTAGTCATCGCGTCGCGGACCGCGTTGGCGTCGCCAGCCCCCTCACACCACGCAAACAGCGTGGGCCCGGCGCCCGAGAGGGAGCAGCCCAGCGCCCCCGCCTCCATGGCCGCGTCCTGCACGTCCGAGAAACCGGGGACCAGATCGGCCCGGTGAGGCTCCACGATCAGGTCGCGTAGCGCCCGCCCGATGAGCGCGAGGTCGTCGCGGTAGCACCCCGCCACGAAGGCTCCTAGGTGGGCCGTCTGCCGCACCGAGTCGGAGAGGGACACCATCTCGGGCAGGCACGCTCGCGCCTCCCGGGTGGTCAGCACGCGGTCCGGCCGCACAAGCACACACCGAATGCGGGACGGCACCGGAATCGACACCACGTCCGGAGGATCCATCTCGCGGGTGAGCACGAGCCCGCCGAGCAGACAGGGCGCGACGTTATCGGGGTGGCGGTCGCCACTAGCGACGGCCTCGCCGGCCAGGGCGTGGGGAAGCAGCTCTCGTCCCGACCACGTCCCCGATAGGGTCGCAGCGGCCGCCACAACGGCCCCCACCGCGGAGGCCGCCGAGCCCCCAAGTCCCGACCCGAGCGGAATGCCCTTTTCAATCGACACCTCGAACCCTCCCTCGACCGCGGATTCTTCCCGAAGCGACATCAAGGCGGCGCCAGCCGTGTTGTCGGCCGGCGCGGTGGGAAGATCGGTCACTCGACCCGTGATGGACTCGATCCGTACAGTAGGATCGCTGAGGCGCCGCACCGTCACGTGATCACCCGGGCCACTGAGGGCACCGCCCAGCACATCGTATCCCACGGCCACGTTGCCCATTGAGGCCGGAGCAAAAACCGTCGTTTCCTGCGATCCCCCCCCCGGCTCATCGTCGATCATTCAACTTTTTGCTTCCTGAAACGAGCATCTACATTCGTCTTTTCTCGTCCTCGATCTTCCCCTGCGACTTCTTCTACAGCATCACCCGGAGCAGGTCGGTGAACACGCCCGCCGCGGTCACCTGCGGTCCGGCCCCGGGTCCCTGCACGATAAGCGGGGTCTCGTCGTAGCGGTCCGTCTGAAACCGCACGATGTTGTCCGTGTGGCGGATGCGGGCGAACGCGTGGTCGTGGGGATAGCGGCGCAGGCGCACGGACGCGTCCCCGCTCCGGGAAACGCGCCCGACGAACCGGAGCACTTTGTTCTCGGACTGGGCGTCCCGGAGGATTTCTGTCATGGTGTCGTCGTGCGCCGGCAGGGACGCGAGAAACTCCTCCACGCTGCCGTCTTCGAGGGCCTCGGGCACCAGTCCCTCGACGTTGACCTCATCCAGCCCCAGCGGCATTCCCAGTTCGCGGGCCAGAATAACGACCTTCCGGGCCACGTCCATGCCGGAAAGATCATCGCGGGGGTCAGGCTCGGTGAAGCCCTCCTGCCGGGCCTGTCGGAGGATGGCCGAGAAGGGACGGTCGCCGTCGAACGCGTTGAAGAGGTACGACAGCGTGCCGGACAGGATGCCTTCGATCTCGTGGACCCGGTCTCCGGTCTCGGTGAGGCTATCCAGCGTCTGCAGGATGGGGAGCCCGGCGCCGACGGTCGTCTCATACAGGTAGCGGGGCCCCACTCCTTGACTGGCGGTCTGCAGGGCCCGGTACGTCTCCCACGAGCCCGTGTTGGCGTGCTTGTTGGGCGTTACGACGTGGATGCCCTGCTCCAGCCAGTCCCGGTAGCACTGCGCCACAGCCTCACTGGCCGTGCAGTCGACGATTGCCGTGTGGGGATGGTAGTCGGTCTGGACGTGGTCGACGAAGGCATCGAGGTCGGTGGGCGCGCCGTCGCCCAGTGCGTCGCGCCAGTCGTCGAGGTCGAGGCGCTGCTCGGCGCGAAGCATGCGCGAGGACGTTGCGATCCCCCGCACCCGCAGGTCAATCTCCTGTTCCTCCCGAAGCCGATCCGCCTGGGTTCGGATTTGGTCGAGCAGTGCCGCGCCGACGTTGCCCGCCCCCACAATCCCAATCGACAGGGTTCGATTCGACAGGTAAAAGCCCGCGTGGGCCGCCCGCATTGCCCGACGGGCGTCCTCGCCGTCGACCACCGCCGAGATGTTGCGCTCCGAGGCACCCTGCGCGATCGCCCGCACGTTGACGTCCGCCTCGCCGAGGGCCCCGAAGAAGGTCGCGGCCACGCCGGGGGTGCCCGCCATCTGGTCCCCCACGACGGCGAGAATACTGCAGTCCGGCGTGACGTCCACGCGCTGGATGAGGCCCCGGTCCATCTCGGCGTAGAATGCCTGCTCGGCGGCCTCGCGCGCAGTCTCGGCGTGGGCCTGCGGGACCGCAAAGCAGATGGAATGCTCGGAGCTGCCCTGGGAGATGAGAATGACAGACACGCCGTTGTTCTCAAGCGCGCGGAAGAGGCGTCGGGCAATGCCGGGCACGCCGATCATGCCACTTCCCTCCAGATTGAGGAGCGCCACGTCGTCGATCGTCGAGAACCCCTTGACGACCGACGTGCTGTCGCTGTCGAGGTGGATGCGGGTCCCCGGACGCTCGGGCGCAAAGGTACTCCGAATTACAATTGGGATCTCGTGCTCAACGGCCGGCGCCAGCGTGCGCGGGTGAATCACGCCAGCCCCGAAGTACGCGAGCTCCATCGCCTCGTCGTAGGAGAGCGTGTCGAGGCGCTGCGCGTCGGGGACATATCGGGGATCGGCGCTCATAACCCCGTCCGTGTCGGTCCAGATCGTGAGGGCCTCGGCGCCAAGGAGCGCAGCGAAGATTGCGGCTGAGTGATCCGACCCGTTCCGGCCAAGGGTGGTGGGCACACCCTTGGGGGTCGTCGCGATAAATCCCGTGATGACCAGCGTGTCGGCGTTGTGATGCGCCCGCCACTCGGCGAATCGCTCCCGAGTTGCGGCCCAGTCCACCACCGGCCCAAGGTCCTCGTGCGTGACAACGAGCACCTCGCGTGCATCGCAGACCGCCGTTGGTACGTCCCGGTCGCGGAGCACCCCTGCCAGCATGCGGGCTGCCCACAACTCGCCGTAGCCCGCCACGAGATTGCGGGCTGTCATAGGGGTCTCCCCCATCAGACGCGTCGCTCGGAGCACGTCGGCGAGATCGCTCATGTCCTGCTCAAGGGCCCGGAGCAGGGGCGCGGCGGCCGCCTTGTCGAGCAGGTCCGTCACGACGGCCCGCTGGTCATCGTGGAGTGCCTGGAGGCGGTCGGCAAGCGCGTCGTTGCCGGCTGGGGCCCGGTCGGCTGCCTCGAGCAGCCGATCCGTCACGTCCCCCATCGCCGACACGACGACGGCTGAAGGCACGTCCCGCGCGCAGAGCAGATTGGCCACGTGCTGGATGCGCTCCGGACTGTTGAGACTGGTGCCCCCAAACTTGTGGACACGCCAGTCGGCGGAGGTAGGCTGGATCTCTTCCATACGAGACGGTTTTGCAGGGTCAGGACAGAGCAGCAGCGCGAGCGGCGACGGATGGGAGGAGCGGCCAGCCCCCGAGGCGGGGCGGGAGCACAGACATCCCCAATCCTCGCGATCGGCCCAGCCAAGCTACGCCGTGGCTCCGTCGGCGTCCATGCGGGCGACGACGCCCGTGAGGAGGCGGCGCAGGTGCGACCGGGCCTGATCGAACCTCTGCCCGTCGCCTGCCCTTCGCGCCGGGGCTTGGTCCTCCTTCAGGTGCTGCTCAGCAAGAAGGGCCACAGCAATCACACGCACGTCCATGTGGCGGGCCGCAATCACCTCGGGGACCACCCCTGCCCCAACAGCGTCGGCCCCCAGGCGTCGGGCCATCCGGTGCTCGGCCCTCGTCTCCGGGCCTGGACCGAGGAGCGCCAGGTAAACGCCCTTCTGGAGTGAGAGCCCCTCCTCCCGGGCGGCCTCTTCGGCTATCTGCTGGAGCTGCGCGTCGTAGGGCTCCGTCATGTCAGGAAAGCGCGGCCCCCACGCGTCGACGTTTGGCCCGACGAGGGGGTTCTGTCCCTGGAAGTTGATGTGATCGGTGAGCAGCATGAGGCTGCCACGCTCAAACTGTGGGTTAACACCGCCGGCCGTTGTTGGCAGGAGCAGCGTGTCGACCCCGAACGCGGCGAGCATGCGCACGGGAAAGGCTACCTCCCGGGGCGTGCTGCCCTCGTAGAGGTGTTGGTGCTGGTCCATTACGACGACGCGTGTGCCGGCGAGCACACCCGTCGTGAGGACCCCGCCCGACGCCGGATAGCGCGGAATGTCGGCGCACGGAAGGGTCGATTCCGTCGCCTCTGCGTCCAGGATCTCACCGACCTCGGTGTCCTTGAGGATGCCAACAGCCGGGGCCGACGGGCTTTCGTTCCGGAGGATGGAGGCGGCTTCGTCCACCTGTTGCCGGTAGGCGGCAGTTCCCTCGGCGGTGAGCGCAGACGAATTGGGAGTCGTAGCCATGCGGGAGGAGGGGCTGGAACGAGAACGGTTTCGACATCGGGGGAGGGCCTTGCTCGACCACGGAGACTCTGCCTCGCCATCGAGGGACGCTCAATCAGTCCATGTCTTCGAGGATGCTCCAGATCTTCTCAATCTCCTCCGAGGTGGCGTCCCGACTGTCCGGCCGGGACTGTTTCTGTTCGTCCTCGTCCGAGTCGTGCTCCGAGCCGGCGTCGCCCGGGTCGGTGTCTTCGGGCGTGGACGCGTCTGTGTCTTCACCGCCCTCATCGACGGTTGCGGATGCCTGGTCGCCGGCCGCGGCAGGCTCAGCCTCGGCCTCCGTCGTAGTGTCCTCGGCGCCCGTCTCTGCACTCTGCTCAGCTTCCGTCGTGGCGTCCTCAACACTCGCCTCCGCGCTCTCGCCCCGGAGATCCCTCTCGTCGGATGGTTCGTCCTCGCCCCCCTCGTCGCGGAGGCCGTCCTCTTCGCGGGACACGGTCTCCTCTGGCTCCTCCGGCTCCGGAGGCTCGGAGGGCTGAATGTCAGGTCCCACCTCCGTCGTCTCTTCGTCCGCGAAAATGTTGGACGGATGCACCTCTTCCCTTCCCGAGGCGGTCATGTCGTCGTCCGTCTCTTCCTCCTGAGGCTCGCCTTCCTCCTGGGGCTCGTCAGGGAACGGACCGCCGGGCTCCGAACGGTGATCGTCGGCAGGGCCCGTGTCCGACGCGGGATCCGCCGGAGTGGCGGAGGGCCCCTCCTGCGTCTCCGTCGGGCTCGCCTCGTCCGCGGTGGGCGCCTCAGCGTCGTCGTCCGAGGGCGTCAGATCGGGGGCGGTGGCTTCCTCTGGTTCTTCCGGGGGGGCTCCCGGGCCGGACGCTGAAACGGGGTCGGAAGGGGGCTCCTCCCCTTCGAGCGGTTCGTCCTCCAGGGGGCCGTCCGGGGCGTCCGACAGACTGTCGGAGAAGGCAGGCGGGCTCTCCCGGTCGTACTCTGCGAGAATTTCGAGCTCGGAATCGAGGAAGGCACGCAGGCGTGCGATGACTTCGCTCCGCCGGGTTTGAAGGCGCTGGACGTCCTCCTCCAGCTGATTGCGCCGCGCCTCCGCTTCTTGCCTGATCTCCCTGGCCTCCGCCTTCGCCTCCTGAACGATGGTTTCCGCCTTCTGGCGAGCATTCTCGAGCTTTTGCTCCGCGCTCTCCCGGGTCTGATCGAGCGCCTCCTGCAGCGCCTCTTCGACCTGCTGGTAGTGGTCCAGCTGATCCTCCAGTTCCTCCACCCGATCCTCCAACCGGCGGCGGTCGTCGGCGATCTCCTTCCACTGCGTCGCGACCTGATCGAGGAAGGCCTCGACCTCCTCCGGGTCGTACCCACGAAGACTGCGATCGAATTCTTGCTTCCGTATGTCGAGGGGCTTGAGCTTCATAGCATCGGTCGGATCGGTGAAAAGCAACACTCGAAGCGACGCGGCAGACCGGACTGGGCCGAACAAGGCCTAAATAGAAACTGTGCACCTTGCGTGCAACGCAGCGGGCCGGCAACACCTCACTTCAACGCGTATTCACCAAGACGCAGGGATACTGTTTCAGGGGGGTCCCTCGTCCCGGGCGGGGCCCGGGCAACAATGCGGAGGCTGCCCCTGAGTGAACGTTTCCGCCGCAGATCTGAAATGCCTCTGGTCCGCAGAGACCGCCCGGATGTCCTGGAAGCTCGTTGCCCCAGGACTACTCGTAGTCGCGAGGCCCAAAAATGGAGGTGCCGAGTCGCACGATGGTGCCTCCCTCCTCGATGGCCACCTCGAAGTCGTTGCTCATCCCGATGGAGAGCTCCTGCATCTCGACCTGCGGGTTGCCATCGGCGTCGTAGGTGTCGAAGAGCTCCCGCATCCGGCGAAACTCCCCCCGCACGTCCTCGGGGTCGTCCACAAAGGAGGCCATGGCCATAAGGCCCTTCACGGCGAGGTGGTCGTACTGGGCACAGTGATCGAGGTAGTCGTGGGTCTCCGCCGGATCGAGGCCGTACCGCTGCTCCTCCCCTGAGATGTTGACCTGCACGAGACAGGGGAGCACGCGGTCGTTCTTGGCCGCCCGCTTCTCGAGCTCCTTCGCGAGCCGGGGACTGTCGAGCGCATCGAACCAGTCGGCGTGGCGGGCGATGAACTTGGCCTTGTTCCGCTGGAGGTGGCCCACCATGTGCCACTTCACGTCGCCGCCCTCGAACGTCCCGGGCCGCGCCTTGGCCTTGTCGCGCAGCTGGCGTGCTCGGTTTTCGCCAAACCGCTCAATGCCCGCGGCGACGCCGGAATCGATCGCCTGCATGGGAAAGGTCTTCGACACAGCAACGATGGTGACGTCGTCGCTGGACCGACCGGCGCGCTCGCAGGCCTGCGCGATGCGCTCACGGACGGATCGTACTCGCTCGGCGACAGCATCGGGGCGAATCTGCTCGTTTATCTCCGGCGTGGCGTCCGGGATCTTGCTCATGTTCGGGTCGGAGCGTGCTTGTGAGTCGGTGCGAGTGCGGAGCCGTTGATATCAGATTCTGCCCTGCTTGATCCGGTCGACCAGCCGACCAGGGCTGTGAACGACCGGGGACGATGCGTCGGAGAGGCGTGCCTGGCGGACCGGGGCGTGGAGCCGCAGCGTCCGTCTCACTGCGTGGGCTGCACGTCGAACGAGACGACCCGGCTGCCCTGTGTGACGACGTGGATGCGGACGGGACGGCAGCAGACGCCGCAATCCTCGATGTAGGTTTGCTCACGGACCGACGGGTCGACGAGCACGGCAGTCGTTTCCCAGCAGTGCGGACACGTGAAGGTTTGTTCGCGGACGTTCATGGGAAGCAGCAATCAGTTCTACGGGAGAATAGGACGTGCGGCTCGGCATCAGAGGCGCCGGTTCCGGGGGACTACGCCTCGGACCGGAGCACTTCGAGCGGGGGTCGGTCGTACAGGCCTCGGCTGTTCCAGAGCCCGATCCCGATCGTCACGACGGTCACGACCACAAACGCGGCCGCGAGGGACCAGGGCGCAACGATGAAGGGGCCCTCGAAGACGAAGTACGAGAGGGCCCACGCCCCGATGAGGGCCAGCAGGATCCCCGTCGCCGCCGCAAAGGCTCCGAGGAAGAGGTACTCGACCGTCATGATTTTGAAAACGGCCCGCCGCGAGGCCCCGAGCGTCTTCAGGAGGACGCTTTCCTCGGCGCGCTGGTAGCGGCTGACGACTACCGCGCCCGCCAGCACGATGAGCCCCGTGAAGACGCTGAAGAGGGCCATGAACCGGACGACGTAGGCGAGACGCCCGAAGAGATCCTTAAACACTGAGAGCAGAAGCGACAGGTCGATCGCCGAGACGTTGGGGTACCGCTGCACCACCTGCTGCTGCACCTGCGCGGATTCCTGTTCGCCGGACGTCTGGCTGAGAAGGACGTGCGTCTGCGGGGCGGGCTCGAGCACCCCCTCGGGGAAGACGACAAAGTAGTTGGTCCCGAAGCGCTGCCAGTTTACCTTCCGGAGGCTGGAGACGTAGGTGGTCAGCGCCCGTCCTTGCACGTTGAACGTGAGCGTGTCCCCGATGCTCACGTTGAGTTCCTCGCGGGCCATGTCCCGCTCCATCGAGATGGGCACGGCTGCCCCCGACCGCAGAGGATTGCCGCCGACCGATCCCACGAAGTTTCCCGCCACGAGCGTTTCACTCTCACTCAGGTGGTCGCGGTACGTCACCCGATACTGTCGCTCGTATGCCCAGCTCACGTTGACCGTCGAGTCCTGGCGGAGGGCCTCAAGGGAGCGTCCCTTCACGGACTGCAGGCGCATCGTCACGATCGGTTCTCGGGCGAGGACGGACCCTCCTGCCGTCCGCACGGTCTCCGCGACCCCATCGATCTGGTCGTTCTGGATGTCGAACATCACAAGATTGGGCCGATTTTCTCCACCGGCGACCTGGATTTGCTCAAGGAGCGTGCGTTCGACGAGCACGAGCGTCATGATGAGGAACGTTCCCAGCCCAAGGGCCAGGAGCAGCACGGTCGTTTGGTTGCGGGGGCGGTAGAGATTGGCCAGGCCCTGCCGCCAGGGATAGGACCAGGAGGTTGGAAAGAACCGGCGCACGCCGGCCACGATGCCCCGGGCCACGAGGGCGAGGACCCCGAAGACCGCCGCCACGCTCGCCGCGTAGCCAAGCCCGATCTCCCAGGACGGAGCCTGCAAGACGGCGACGCCGGACACGCCCGCGGCGATGGCCGCGGCAACGGCCCACCGCGCCGGATCTTGCCAGCCGCCGGTCGAAGGATTCTCCTCGGTCCGCAGCGCCTGGAGCGGCGAGACGCCCCGCACCTCCAGCAGGGGCCACAGCGCAAAGAGAAGGGTGATGCCCACGCCGACCGCCAGGCCTAGCCCCACGGCCGTCCACGACATCGTGAACTGCACCTGAAAGGGCAGAAAATCGGTCAGAAGGCGGGGCACAAGGGCCTGAAGGCCCACGCCCAGGATGCTTCCAAGCCCGGCCCCTAACAGTCCGAGCGCACCGGTCTGGGCGAGATAGATCTGGAACGTGCGGCGGGCCTTGGCGCCGAGGCAGCGAAGGACAGCGATGGAGGTGAGACGGCGCTGCACGTAGACGTGCACGGCGCTCGCCACGCCCAGGCTCCCCAGCAACAGGGCCACGAATCCGGCGAGGCCCAGGAACCGGTATAGGTCGCCAAGCACATTCTGCCAGTTGGAGGCCTCCTCTTCGACCGTGTCCACGTCGAGGTCGTAGCGTTCCAGATAGGGCTGGATGCCAGACACGATCTGCTCGACATCGCGGTCCTCCTCGAACTTGAAGAACACCTCGTACTCGACCCGGCTGCCCCGGCCGAAGAGAGACGTGTCGAGCCGAGCCCGGGGAATGTAGATTCGGGGACTGGCGGCCGAGGTGAAGCTGGACTCGCCCGGGGCCTGCTGCAGCTCCCCCACGATCGGGTAGTGCGTGCGTCCGATGCGGACCGAGTCGCCGATCTGAACCCCGAATTGGCGCAGCAGCGTCCCGTCGACGAGGGCGCCCTGCGCTGCCTGATAGCGGGCCGACGCGCTGTCGGGACGTGTGTCGAGCTCTCCGTAAAACGGATAGCCGCCGTCCACGGCCCGCACCGCGGCGAGCCGCGTTCCGCCGGTGGATGGAAAGTAGGCCATGGACGCGAAGGAAAGACGACGGGACTGCTCGCCCCCAACGGAATCGACGAATGCCTCGGTCGAGTCCCGAAGCGGGGCGTCGGCCTCGAGCTGGAGGTCTGCTCCAAGAAGGGTTTTGGACTCCCGGTCGACCGTGCGCGTCAGGTTGTCCCCGAACCCGCGGATGGCAACGAGCGCCGCCACCCCAAGAACCATGGCCGACAGATACAGGGCGAGGCGCTTGCGGCTGCCGCGACTGTCGCGCCATGCCATTTTGAGGATCCAGGGGAGCTTCATGCAGGAGCGTTAGCTTTGGGGAATGGGTCGAGGAGGGGCAGACGGTGGCTCACGCGACCCGACGTGTGGTTCGCGGTGCGCGAGGGGCGGTGCGTGAGGAGGATCCACGCGGCGGTGCCGACGTCTGCGTCACACCGCATTCCTCACTACCGCAGCCCTGTATCGCCAAAACGCATTCCCAGGTCCCGGCACAGTGCCTCCAGGTGCGTCTGGTCGGTGGTGTCGAAGGCGCCGAGCGCGTCCGAGTCAACGTCGAGTACGGCCAGCAGGTCGTCGTCGGGCGTGAGGACGGGCACCACAATCTCCGACTGGGTCGACGATTGGCAGGCGATGTGGTCCGGGGCCTCGGATACGTCCGGCCAGAGCTGCGTCTCGCGGGTGCGCGCTGCCGCCCCGCAGACCCCTCGGTCGACGTCGATCTGGAGGCAGCCGTGCGGGCCCTGATACGGCCCCACGAGCAGCTCATCGTCGGATACGGCGCGGTAGAAGCCCGTCCAGTCGTAGTGTTCGAACGAATGGTGGAGCTCACAGGCCACCGTCGCCATCGCCGCGATCCAGTCAGTCTGCCCGTCGAGCAGCGCGTCGATGCGGGTTCGGACGTCGGTGTAGACCTCAACCTTTCCGGCCGAGGCAGCCGTCGGATCGGAGACGGGCATGAGTGGTGGAGCTAGGGTCGGTGGGAAATCGGACGCAGTGCTGATCGGATTCGTTCACGAGGGGCTAAGGGCCCCTACCGGAGCGATTACGAGGGCGTTCCTTTCCACAGCCCATCCCGGTAATGGGCTCGTAATTTCGGGAGAGCTTCCTGAGCGGTCGCCTGTCCTTTGGGACTGGGCTTTTGATTTCGGCACGTCTACCCCCATCTTACAGTGCTCCGGCCCATCGGTCCTCCTGCCCCTATGCGGTCTGTCCTGCGCTCCGTGCCGATCGCACTTGCTGCTGCAGTACTCGTGGGTGTGATGGGCCCCTCCCTGGCCCACGCTCAACTCCGATACGGCCTCTTCTGGGATCCGGCGCTCTCCTCGGAAGCCGGCGCCGAAAATCTCGCGACGCTGCACCGCGGCCTCGCCGACCTCAAAAATCGTGTGCTCCCCCATCGGTGGACCGATGAGGAGACGTTCGGGAAAAAGGTGCTGGGAATCGCGTACCGGGCTGGGCGGTCTGCTCTTCTGGATGGGACGGTGGCCTACCTGTCCGCCCTCACGCAGCACGAAGTGTTCGGCCACGGGGCAGCAGCGCGACACGCGGGAATCTATGGGACCAGGTACGAGATTCGGCTGCCTCCCCCGTACGGACCGGGAGGCGGACTCGCTGATTACCCAACTGGGGCTCGATTTCGTCTACACGAGGACCTCCACGCGTCCGCCGGCGGAATGAACGGAACCCTCCAGCTCGCACGAACAGTCCGGGATCGTGCCGTTCTCCGGGGTCGTCTCTACTACGACGAAGCACTTCTCAGCGTAGCGGGTCATCTCGATCTCCCGACCTACGTCTGGAGGACTTCTCAGGACCCTTCGGTCATTAACGACGTCGCTTCCTACCTGTCCTCCCTACAGAACTCTTCGGGCTCGTTTTCAGCCCCCACGCTCCGCTCCCTGAAGCGCAGGGCACTTGTTTCCCTGATCGACCCATTTTCTCTCCTGGCCCTTCACTCCTATCTCGTGCACTATCTGGGGAGAGGGAAGTCTTCGTCCCCCCTCCCAATGATCGGAGGAGGCGCGGTTCGGTACCTGCCCTCCGTGCACCTTTCCCTGTCCCCCTTCGGCTCAGA
Source organism: Salinibacter sp. (assembly GCF_042218895.1). Lineage (NCBI taxonomy): Bacteria > Pseudomonadati > Rhodothermota > Rhodothermia > Rhodothermales > Salinibacteraceae > Salinibacter > Salinibacter sp. The sequence continues at coordinate 13,547 of NZ_JBDGQQ010000125.1, forward strand.
GGTGCTTCTGGAGCATCTCGTGGAGCATGACGGGCGCTTGTGGCGGGTCTCGACCCGCCTCGGAGACGGTCCTCACGGCCGGTTCGGCGGCGCCGGCCTCAAGGTGACCAACGTGGTGCGGACGGAGCGACTGCGCACCAGCCTCCGCCTCGACCTCTGGTACCAGCCCTCCCTCCTCCTCAGCGGCGCGTTCCGAAGGGCTCGCCCGCCCCCGAATCGCGCGTCGGGCGTCGATCCCTTCGCCCTGGGCGGACGGGCGGAGATGTCCGCCTCAATACGCCCCACCGCCGAGTGGCCGGTCTTCGTCGCCGGTACGCTCGGATACAAAACCGACGGCTTCGTGCTCGGTGAAGGGCTGGACGAGGGCCTCCTCGTCGAGATTGGGCTCCGCCTGGACGCAGGCCTTCTGGAGTAGCCCTGCTTCCTACTCTGTCACCTCGACCTGACTGGTGTAGAACGCCACGTGGTCCTCGATCTCGGAGGCCGCGTCGGACGGGTCCGGGTAGTACCACGCTGCGTTCTCCGCACGGTCCCCGTTTTCGACCAGATCGTAGTGGTGGGCCTTGCCCTTCCAGGGGCAGGTGGTGCGGTGATCGCTCTCCTCAAAGTAGTCGTCGTTTAGTGAGTCAGGCGGAAAATAGTGGTTGCCCTCAACGACGACGGTGTCGTCACTTTCAGCGAGAACGGCGTCATTCCAGGTAGCTTTCATGGTGTAGGAGGGGGACGGATTCTGACAGAAACTGCGAAAAGAGATTGTGTGACCTTCACTATTGCTGGAAAATCACTGCTGACCTAACCGGCCTGCGGCCGTCAGGTGCCCTCTCGTGTCAAGGTCGTTGCAGTCTGCAGTCCCCTTTTCGAGGCATCCATAGCCATCGGTGGCACAATGGCTGAACGTGCCTGCGTCTGAGGGAGGCCAGGGCCGATCGGCGCGTGACTATCAGAGCCCCAGCCCCCACCCCAGCATCCAGAGGACGAGTCCGGCCCGCAGCGTCCAGGCGCTGGTGCGGAGCCAGTTTGTGGCCACGAGGCGATGATGGGCCGCAGCGTCAAAGCCGTCGGTGAGGCGACGATGGAGCGGCACCTGGATCAGTCCGGTAGTGACCCAGATGAAGAGGACGAGTCCGAGGCCCGTCCACCCCATCCAGGCGGGCACGCCGGGGGGCGGGGTCCAGGCAATCCATCCCGCCGTAGCAAACTCTGCCGTCATGGCCGGGGCCACGATCCACGTGATGCGCCGCATGTGGGCGGCCTGGAACGCGTCGTAGTCGGCCGCCCGGACGTAGCGAAAGAGCGGGTAGTGGACAAGCTGGACGACGAGAATCACCCCGACCATGAGCAGGGTGGCCGCAGCGTGGGTGAGGAGGAGCATGGCGTTGCACGTTGGAACGTCCAACGTTGAACGTTTGCGCGTTTGGC
>NZ_JBDGQQ010000126.1:0-8697 GCF_042218895.1 Salinibacter sp.
TCCGCAATGCGATGGAGGTGCTCCACGTAGGGGAGGAAGAAGGATGCGAGTCGGCCTGTTACGAGTGCCTCCTGACCTTCTACAACCAGCGCGACCACGAAGTCTTGGATCGGAAGCTCATCCTCCCGTTTCTCAAGCGCCTGGAGAGTTTGGAGATTGAGGCCGAGAGCGAGGACCGATCGGCCCAGCTGGAAGACCTGCGCGAACAGTGCCAGTCGGACTTCGAGCGTGAGGTGCTCGGCGCGATTGCGAGCCGGGACCTCCCGCTCCCAGACGAGGCCCAGAAGACGCTCTACGACGACGGAGCCCCAATTGCCGAGGCCGACTTCTACTACGAGCCCAAGGTCGCTGTCTTCGTTGACGGATCGCCGCACTACAAGGACTACGTGCAAGCGGCCGATCAGAAGAAACGCCGCCGGTTGAAGAGAGCCGGATTCCGGATTGAGGTCATCACCTCCGCCGACGACTTGGCCTCGTTGGAGCGTAAGGTGTCGTAAGATTCAAAAACGTGCAGCCTCGATCTGCCATTACCCGCACCACTCGGAGACGGACTCTAATTTGACAGTTCGAGTGGCCTCATCCCAGCGTGTCATTTGATTGAGCCCATGAGCACGTCCAGCAACCCTGGTCATTCGGACTGCGAAGGGACTCGCTTCGAGACGGGTTTGCGAACGTGTCATAGCGTGGGGAATATCTTCCCCATATATTCCCCACAGATCTGCAAAACCCTGCATTATCTTGCAAATCGGGGCACAGCAACGACAGGAGACAGAAAAAGAAATGGACCTGCCGAAACCCCTCTCAACGGCTTAGAAGCCCGATTTTTATCGATTGAGGGCCTGTGCCCGCGGAGGGACTCGAACCCTCACGTCCTCTCGGACAACGGATTTTGAATCCGTCGCGTCTGCCAAATTCCGCCACGCGGGCAAGAACCGAGTGGAGCGTTCGGGACTACGGTGTCGGGGTGGAAAACTGGGGAGGATGGTGGTTTCGGTTCGCCGATGGGCTCAATTCGTAGGCCCGCGGTCAGGTTCCGATAACTCGCAGGCGGAACGGATCGGGCAGTGGAGGAGGAGCGCCGCCTGCGGCTTCGTCCGTGGAGGCCCCACCACGTGCGGTGCCCTCTCTGTCACCATGTCCGACGAGCCCGTCGTCGGCACGGAGTGAAGGATTCCGTAGGCGAACACGCGTTTCCGCGGCCGAGGCGGCGGCCCAAGCCCACGAGTATGGGGAGACGTACGTCCTCGAGTGGCGGCCCGGCACAGGGAGGGAAGTGGGGAAAATCGGGCAGGCCCTGCGGGAATGGCGGGCGTCTTTCTAAAAGAACGCCGCCCGGACTCCTCACTCAGCGGGAGTCGGCCGCGGCGGCGTAGCGCTGGTGGAAGCGGATGATGGCCTCGATGCCCTGGCGGAAGCGGTCGAGTCCAAAGTGCTCGTTGGGCGAGTGGATGGCGTCAGAGTCGAGCCCGAAGCCCATAAGAACGCTGTCGAGGCCGAGGTGCCGCTGAAAGTCGGCCACCACCGGGATGGTGCCCCCGTTGCGCACGAAGACGGGTTCGGTGCCTCGCACTTCCTGCATCGCCGCTTTGGCCGCCTGCATAGGCGGGATCGAAGGGTCGACGAGCACTGGGTCGCCCCCGTGGAGGCGCCGCATCGTGACGGACACTGTATTGGGGGCCTCGGCCTGGAGGTGCGCCTCCAGCTTGTCGTAGATGTCGTCGACCGACTGCTCGGGAACGAGACGCATCGAGAGCTTGGCGTGGGCCTCCGACGGGAGCACCGTCTTGGCACCCTCGCCGGTGTAGCCGCCCCAGAGGCCGTTTACGTCAAGCGTAGGCCGGGCCGTGAGGCTCTCGAAGGTCGTGTAGCCGGCTTCCGTCCGCACGTCGTCGATGCCGATGGCCTCCATCCAGGCCTCCTCGTCGAAGGGAAGCTCGGCGTAGGCCTCGCGTTCCGTCTCGGTCAGATCACGCACGTCGTCGTAAAAGCCCGGGATGGTGATCCGGTGGTCCGCGTCGTGCAGGCCCGCGAGGAGGCGGCTCAGTACATTGGCCGGGTTGTCCACGGCGCCGCCGTAGTTGCCGGAGTGGAGGTCCCGATTGGGGCCTTCGACGGTGATTTCGGCGTAGGCCAGTCCGCGCAGCCCGTACGTGATGGAGGGAATCTCCGGCGAAAACATGGCCGTGTCGGAGATCAGGGCCACGTCACCGTCGAGCCGGTCTCCGTTTTCCTGGATGTAGGACTCGATCGCCATGGAACCGGTCTCTTCCTCGCCCTCGATCACGTACTTGAGGTTGACCGGCAGCTCGCCCTCCCCCGACAGGTACGCCTGGGCGGCTTTGACCTGCATGAACATCTGACCCTTATCGTCGCAGGCCCCGCGGGCATAGATGGACCCGTTGTGGTGCGTCGGCTCGAACGGCGCTGTGTCCCACTCCTCAAGCGGATCGGGCGGCTGCACGTCGTAGTGGCCGTACACGACCACGGTGGGCTTGGCGGGATCGGTCACGTGCTCACCGTACACGATGGGATGCCCATCGGTGTCCAGGATCTCCGTGTGCTGCAGCCCAATCGCGTCGAGGTGGTCGGCCAACCACGTCGCGGCGCGCTGCACGTCGTCGGCGTAGGCGGAGTCGGTACTGACCGACGGGATGCTCAGGAGGTCTTCCAGCTCGTCGACGAACGTGTCATGGTGGCTCTGGGCGTAGGAAAGGGCAGCGTCCATGCTGAGGAAGAGGGGCGGGTGTCAGATCTCGAATGTCGAGCGCCCGGAGGGCGGAGACAACGGCCCGGACGCCTGCAGGAAACTACCCTTGATGATACGGCGAAGCCGGGGCAATTCCCAAACCGCTCCGGGGGAGGGCTCACAAATTACACATTCGGGGCTTTCCGGGAAGTGTGCGCGCTCCGGGCCCGGCCTGTGGGGTCGGGGACGCCAGGACATCTCTACGACGCCGGCTTGCGGGCGTGGAGGAGAAGACGTGGGCTGCTCGGGGTGTGAGGGGCCCCGTCGTAGGACCCGAAGGTCTGGACGGGCTCGAGTCCGACAGTCCGATACAGGGCCTCCAGGTCGGAGCGGGTGTAGAGGCGCACGCTTTCGCAATAGGTTTCAGTCGTGTCGTTGCGCTCGATGGTAATTTCTTTGTTGATGCGGCCGTCCTCAATCCACCGGCGCTGGTGAATGGTCGTGCCGCCTTGGGTCTCCGTGTCGGTGGGCACGAGCGACGCCTCCACCTGCGGGGCGTTGAGGAAGTCCTGGAAGAACCAGCCTCCAGGGCGGAGGGCCGTGGCCATGGCCGCGAGGGCCTGCTTGTTTTCATCGTCCGACTCGAAGTAGCCGAACGACGTAAAGAGGTTGACGACGCCGTCCGCGCAGGCCTCACAGACCGGCTCGCGCATGTCTCCCGTCCGGAAGGAGAGCCGGTCGGTGAGCACCTCGGCCTCTGCCTGGGTCCGGGCCTCCTCGATGGACGCCGGCGAGAGGTCGATCCCCGTTACGCTGTACCCGCGCCGGGCGAGGAGGCGGGCGTGCCGGCCGCGCCCGCACCCGATGTCCAGAACGTGGGCCGTCGGGGACGGCTCGACGGTCTCTTCAATGAGGGCAACGAGGCGGCGGGCATCGGCCTCGTCCCGATGGTCGTAGACGAGCGTGTAGGCGTCGCTCCCAAACCAGTCTTCGTACCAGGACATGCCGGCAGGGAGGGGACGAGAAAAGGGAGTGGGGAACAGGAGCAGGCCTGCTTCTGGCGGAAGGTCCCAGGCTGCCCGAAACCGCCATGCGGCCAGCAGGGCACGCGTCAGGAGCTGGCGCGCTATTCGTCCTCTAGGGCCTCTTCGAAGGGGGCAATGGCGTCCTCGACGGGTCGGGCGTCGGGGTACCAGCTGACGATCTTCCGAATGATATCGTCGAGGAGCGCGTCGGGGCAGGAGGCGCCCGACGTCAGCAGCACGTCGACCGGCGTGTCGTCGGCCGGGAACCAGCTCTCCGTGGTCACCTCTCGCTGCTCGTGCACGTCGAAGTGCTGGATCTCCGACGGGGCATCGAACTCGCTGGCGTCGCGGATGAAGTAAGTCGGCATGTGCTCCTCGCAGAGCTCCACGAGGTGGCTCGTGTTCGACGAGTTGTAACCCCCCACGACGATGCCGAGGTCGGCCCCGTCCTCGATGAGGGTCTTCGTGGCGTTCTGGTTCTCGTTGGTGGCGTAGCAGAGGGTATCGCTCGTGTCGGCAAAATGCTCCTGCACGTCCGCCTCGCCGTAGCGGTCGATGAGGGCCTCGCGCATGAGGTCGGCAATCGCGGCCGTTTCCTCAGCCAGCATGGTGGTCTGGTTCACCACGCCGAGCCGTCGCAGGTCCTCCTCCGGATCGAAGCCCTCCGAGTACTTGTCGTCGAAGTAGTCGTAGAAGAACTCGGCGTCCTTCTCCCCCCGGACCACCGCGGCGAGCTGCTCGGCCTCCTCCATGTCGCGCACGATGACCACCGGCCCTTCCTCCTTCGCGTGGGAGAAAGTGGCCCGCGTTTCCTCGTGGTAGCGCTTGCCGTGAACGACGATCGAGTAGTCGTCGTCCCCAATCTGGGAGCTCTTGCGCCACACCTTCTCGACGAACGGGCAGGTCGTGTCGTAGGACGCCGTGTCGACGCCGATCTCCTCGAGCTTCTGCTCCACCTCCAGCGTAGTGCCGAAGGCGGGGATGAGGACCACGTCGTCGGGCGTCAGCTCGTCGAACGGGATAAGCTGCTCGCCTTTCGTGGTGCGCAGAAACTGGATGCCCCGGTCCCGCAGATCCTCGTTCACGTGTGGGTTGTGGATCATCTCTGAGAGAAGAAAGATCCGCTTGTCCGGATTTTCCTCCAGCGCCTCGTATGCAATTTCGATGGCCTGCTCTACGCCAAAACAAAAGCCGAAGTGGCGGGCGATCTTGAAGCGCACCGGGCCAAAGTCGATGACAGAGGGCGACAGGTCCTTCTTGCGCGGATCTTGGGCCTTGCGGGCGTCCTGCACCGTCGAGATGATCGGGCTCTCGTAGAACGTGGGGACGTCAAACTGGCGCATAGGCGGACTGGGGAGCATGCACGGGAAAGCGGATTCCGTCGGGTCGTACGGGAGGGGGGCGCCGATGATTCGGGCCCGGCGCCGGTGACCTGTGCGCGGCGGAGCGCTCGCAGGGAGGAGGCGAGCCCGGAGAGGTTGGTCCACCGCAGAACCTTCCGAAGCAGGATCGGTAGGGCCTCCTACTTTCGTCCATGCCTTTCAGTCTTCAGTCCCCTGCGTCCCATGATCGACGCATTCAAGTCCGCGGCCGCCGACGTGTACGATGAGGTCGTCGATCTCCGTCGAACCTTTCACCGCCATCCGGAACTGTCGGGCGAGGAGCACGAGACAGCCCGGCGCGTGGCGGAGACGCTCGAGACGCTCGGCCTCGACGCACGCAGGGGCGTCTACGAGACAGGCGTGGTCGGGACACTGGACGGGGGCGAGCCGGGCCCCACGCTGCTGTTGCGGGCAGACATGGACGCCCTGCCGATTCGGGAGGAAACGGGGCTCGACTTTGCCTCGGAGAACGAAGGCGTCATGCACGCCTGTGGCCACGACCTTCACACCTCGTCCCTGCTGGGCACCGCCATGATTCTGTCGCGTCACCAAGACGCGGTGCACGGGCAGGTCCGATTTTGCTTTCAGCCCCATGAGGAGCGAATTCCCGGGGGGGCCAAGTTCATGATCGAGGACGGAGTGCTCGACGCAACCAACGGCGTCCCGGCCCCCGAGGCTGTCTTCGGGCAGCACGTCAAGCCCGACCTGCCGGCCGGCACCATCGGCGTCCGGCCCGGCTGGTTCATGGCCTCGGCCGATGAGGTGTACGCGACCGTGACCGGGGAGGGCGGGCATGCGGCCAGCCCCCACGAGGTGGCGGCGGACGCAACGTACGTGGCCAGTCAGATCGTCGTCGCCCTTCAATCCCTCGTCAGCCGCCAGTGTCCGCCGGACGTGTCGTCGGTGTTCACCATTGGGCGCCTCATCGCGGACGGGGCCCCAAACGTGATTCCCAGTTCGGCCCGTCTGGAGGGCACCTTCCGGGCAATGGATGAGGACTGGCGCTACCGGGCGCACGACCTCTTCCGGCGTGTCGTCGAGAACACGGCCGCGGCGCACGGGGCCAGTGCCGAGGTGGAGGTTCGGGAAGGCTACCCGGCCCTCTACAACCACGAGGGGCCCACCAGGTTTGTGGAAGAGGCCGCTACCGAGTACGTGGGGCCGGAGCAGACTGTAGAGGCCGACCCGTGGTTTGCGGGGGAGGACTTCGCGTTCTTCTTACAGGAGTGTCCGGGCACCTTTTACCAACTCGGCGTGGGAAGCGAGCACGGCCTGCACACGTCGCGGGTCGCGCCCGACGAGGAAGCGCTCCGCACGAGTACTGGCTTTATGGCCTACTTGGCGTGGCGGTATGGCCGGGAGCAGGCGCAGGACCGGTAGGAGGACGAACAGGCCTGCCCGGGGAGGCGACGGGAGGAGGGCCGGGCGCTGCCCACTGGCGACCCCGGAATGGTCTCATCCAGGCCGCGTCCCAGGGACCGCTGCGGGGGGCGGGCAGTGGAGGGCAGATCAGTATTCGACGCGATCTTCGTAGTCGAGCCACGCCTCGAACGGGCGCTGAGCGGCGTCGCGGAGGTGCTGCGTCATCGGCACCCGCCGGTCGGGGGGCGGCGCACAAAGCTCCTCGTAGATGTGATCGTCGTCGAACCCGGCCGCGGCGGCGTCCTCCCGGGTGGCGGCGTAGTACACCTGGTCGAGCCGGGCCCAGTAGATGGCGCCCAGGCACATGGGGCACGGCTCGCAGGTGGCGTGGAGCGTGCAGCCGTCGAGGCGAAAGTCGTCCTGCGCGTCGCAGGCCTGCCGAATAGCCACGATCTCGGCGTGGGCCGTCGGGTCGGAAGCCGTCGTGACCCGGTTGGTGCCCTGTGCGATGACCGTGCCGTCCTGCACGACGAGGGCCGCGAACGGGCCCCCTCGTCCCGTCTTCACGTTTTCGACCGCGAGATCGATCGCGTCCTGCAGGTGGGTGGAGGGATCCGGGCTGGACATGAAGAAAATGCAGGGGAAAGGGAGAGAGCTGACCGTCCTGTCCCAAAGGAGCACGCATCGTGACGTTCCTCCCTCTCCGCCTCTCCCGCGTAGAGGGACGGTCTCCCGTGAGCTCGCCACGACCCCAGACGGGGCAATAGTAGCCGTCTACGGGTTCGTGCGTCGAGGAACTGCGGGATCCGGGCGCACCGCGGTTGCCTCGGGCCGGAGGCGTCGCGGAATCTTCTGCGGATGGGATCCGGTTGGCCCACGCAGACCTTTGCGTTTCGCTTTCTGTCTCGCGTACGCTGAGCCCCTCATGGACTTAACGACAGCCGTTCCGGTCGCCGACCGGGCCGCCGCTCTCGAGCAGAGCGACATCCGTTCCGTCACCCGGCGGGTCGAGGAGGTCGGCGGGATCAATCTGGGGCAGGGGGTTTGCGACCTCCCCACGCCGCAGCCCATCCGGGACCGGGCCCACCGGGCCATCCGCAACGACGAGTCGATCTACTCCCACTACGCGGGCATCGAGCCCCTGCGGCGGGCCATCCTGGAGAAGGAGCGAACGTACAACGACCTTCCCGCCACGTCTCCGGAGGAGGTTGTGGTGGGCGTTGGGTCCACCGGCGCCTTCGTGGCGGCCGCGTTCACCCTGCTGGAGGCGGGCGACGACGTCATTCTCTTCGAGCCGTTCTACGGCTACCACCGCAACATTCTCGAGCTCACGGGCGCCACCATCCACTACGTCCCGCTCGGCGGTCCCGAATCGACCTTCGACCCGGCGGTTGTGGAGGAGGCCGTCGGTCCCGCGACGAAGGCGGTCGTCGTGAATACGCCGGCAAACCCAAGCGGCAAGGTGTGGAGCCGCGGCGAGCTAAACGCCCTGCTCGACCTGATGAAGCGGCATGACCTCGTGGCCCTCACGGACGAGATCTACGAGTACATGCTCTACGACGACCACGACCACGTGTCGCTGGCGAGCCTGCCGGGGGCCTACGAGCGAACGATCACGCTCTCGGGCTTCTCGAAGGCCTACAACGTGACGGGCTGGCGCCTCGGGTACGGCGTGGCCCCTCCGCCGATCGCCGAGAAAATGGGGCTGATGAACGACCTGCTCTACATCTGCGCCCCGCGCCCGCTCCAGCACGCGGCCCTGGCGGCGTTCGAGGACCTCGACGAGGGTTACGTCTCTCAGCTGCAGGCGGACTACGCGACACGGCGGACGCTCATGTGTGAGACGCTCGAAGAGATCGGGTTCGATGTGCCCTGGCCGGACGGGGCCTACTACGTCCTGGCGAGCTTCGAGGACCTGGCTGCCGTGCGGGCGGGCTTCGCGGACGACGCCGCGGCGTGCACAACGCTCATCGAGGAGGCAAAGATCGGAAGCGTCACCGGGCGGTCCTTCTACGAAGACCCGGCGGACGGACGGTACCAGCTGCGATTCTGCTTCGCGAAAGAGATCCCGGTCCTTGAGCAGGCCTGCGAGCAGCTGCGTGCGGCGTTTGGATGAGGGGGGAGGCGTGACACGTGATGCGTGAGGAGTGAGGCGTGAGGAGTGAGGCGTGAAATGGGAAGCTCGAGGGGAAGTGCAGGAGGTACGGCAAGGTGCGCTTCACGAGTCACGCATCACGCTCGG
>NZ_JBDGQQ010000126.1:8797-10005 GCF_042218895.1 Salinibacter sp.
GGCAAGGTGCGCTTCACGAGTCACGCATCACGCTCGGGGAGGCATTGCCGCACCGTTTCGGGGTCGAGCACGTGGCGAGGCTCGTCGCGGAAGATGCGCCGGGCCCGTTCCAGGTCGTCCACCGTGTTGCAGTGAAGGCGGAGGTCCCTCTGCTTCGGTAGACGAAGGGCCTGTAGGGTCTGCTCGCGGGCAATTCGGTTCAGGAAGGGGCCGAGTTGATCCGGCGGCCCCTCGTCGGCCAGGTACGCGTCAACGGTTCGGAGTGCATCGGGGGTCAGGAGCATCCAGGACGGACAGATCCACTCGGAGGCAATCCCCGTCGGGTCCTCCACCACCTTCGTCACGAATCGTCCCTTGAGGTCGAGGAGGCTGCTGTGCGCGCGGCGCTCAGGGTCCGGCTCGTAGAGGGCCAGCACCCGATTGGAGGTGCCGTCGTAGGCGTTCAGGAGGGGAGCCAGGGGACACCGATACAGGCTGTCGCCCCCACTCACGAGGGCGCCGTCGGGCGGGATGCCCACGCCATCAAGGAGGAAGGCGAGGTCCCCCACGCTCCCGAGCTGCTCGTCCGGGGCCTCAACCCCGTCGTCGTGGATGTGCAGGGTGAGGTCGTGCGCCGCTAGATCGGCCCGACGGCCGGACGCCCACTCCCGAAATGCCTCGGCGTCCCGGTGGTTTGCGGCGACATGGATGGCGTCGAGGGCCGCCCAGGAAGCCAGCTCGTCCACGAGATAGTCGACGATCGGACGGCCGGCCACGCGGACCAACGATTTGGGGGTGTGCTCCGTCAGTGGGCGCATGCGAGTGCCGAAGCCGGCGCACAGGAGGTAGGCAACCATGCTGAGGAGGGGAGAGGCGAGTGGGATTGAGTACGCCGAGGAGGGAGAGACGCCTGAAGGCCTACCCGTCGGGCGGCCCCGCGGCCCCGGCCAATGCATCGATGACCTCGTCGTGGAGGGGGCCATTGGTGGCGACGACACCGGTGTTCTCCTCCAGCAGGTGGCCGTGCGTGAAGTCAAGCGGCTCGCCGTGCATGTCCGTCACGGTGCCCCCGGCGGCCTGCACCACGAGCGACCCCGCCGCGTGGTCCCAAATGCGCTCTGTGTAGTCGGTGCCGGGACGGGGCAGACGCAGGTAAATCTCGGCCTCGCCCCGGGCCACGATGGCGTACTTGGCCTGGCTGTCGATCCGGATCGAGTCGGCCGTGATGC
>NZ_JBDGQQ010000127.1:0-8346 GCF_042218895.1 Salinibacter sp.
TCGACGAAACGCTCCGGCCAGTTCACGCCGACGGGCCGGTTGATACCGGCTACCAGGAGGTCCGAACGGGAGATGTGGCGGGCATTCATCGCTCTGCGGCCGGCCTCATCAGGGGAGAGCGCCGGGTAACACTCGATTTGAAGATGTACGCCGGGGCCGAGTCCTCGTACGACGCCATCGAGGTGGAAGGGGAGCCGCCCACCGATCTTCGGTTCCGCGGAGGGATTTTTGGCGACACGGCCCCCGTGGACCATGCTGGTCAACACGGCGCCTCGTGCAATGAAGGCCCGGGCCGGGCTGCGGACCATGAAAGAGTTGCCGGGCCCTCGAGCCTCCGCGACCCGCCCTCTTGCGATGGCGGCCCATTGATCTGAGTGCGGTGTTCTCACCATCCTGCCGCACCCGTCATTCGGATCTCTCCAGAGCAGTGGACGAGCCTTGGTCGGTCGGCGGGGACGGCTAGAGGAGTACGACCGCGAGCAGGAGTCCGACGGCCACGCATCCGAGAGGGATGAAGGAAAGAAGGGCTACCTGTTTGGGCGACAGGCCGTCCTTGCGGCTCGACTGTACGTCCGCGAGGTCCTCCTCGGATACCGGCGAGGGGGACGAAGCCGACGAGCCCGCAACGATCACGTATCCCACCTCCCAGGGATGGTCCTGGACCCACGTTCCGGCGGGGACGACGCGCAGGATCCAGAGCATCAGAAAGTCCCCGGCGGCCGCGACCAGCAGCAAAAACCCATAGAACGTGGCCAGCCAATACCCGGTCGTCAGCCCCACGCCGAGGGGGATGACGCCCAGCACAATGCCCGGAAGGGCGACGGCGACCCGGTAGGTCCAGACCCGGGTCGGAACCTCACATTGAGCAAATGGGGTCAGTGCCCTCCAGTGCACCCCGAACCGAAGATCTCCCCACGAGGCCTCGCCACAGACGTATCCCACTCCGTGGAGCCCTTCGTGGAGCACAGTCCCCAGCACGAGGGCACCGGTAAACAGCAGCGCTAGTGTCGGGTCGGTTGGGAACGGGACGTCGGGAGGCCCCCAGAGCGTGAAGTACGGCCCGAGCGAAAGCAGGGCGATCGGGAAGAGCAGCACTACGGCCCGCATTTGCGCCTCGGCCGCGGGCAGGACGGCCCGCGACAGGCGGGGAGGCGACTCGGAGGCACGGGACTCGAGGTCACCACGGTCGATTGTCGCGGACGGCATCGAGCTGGCGAAGTGTCGGGAAAAGCATCGATCGAAAGTACAACGACAATAAAGACAACCACGATGAGAATAACCACCCTGAAGAGACGCATTCCGCTCCTACTGCATTTCCAATCCCGGGAAATTGGAGAAGGCGGGCTCGTCTTCCGGACATGTCCGAACGGCTCGGGAACGAGTGAACGGGTCGAGGACCGCTAAGCGCCCGAAGACGAGTGCTCGTGCTTGTAGGGGCACAGACGCGCGGCATAAATGATTGGGCCGCGAACCCGCACGAGTGCTCAAACGTGTGGACGATGGGCCGCACAGAGGCCGTGTTCGCCTCCTATTCTGTACATCTCCTCGAACAGTGATCAACAACTACTACACGCTCCGGGCTCTCGTCCGCGAGTGGCGTCCCGACCTCGTAGGCACGACAATTCGGGACATCTACTCGCAGAACAAGAACGAGCTGACCATCGCACTCGGGGACACGGATCGGGACTGGATGGTGCGCGGCTCGGTGGAGCGACCCTTCCTGCACCTTTTCCGGAAATCGGGATACGCCAAGGCCCGCCGGAACGTGGCCACCCTCTTCGGCGAGGGGATTGGTCAGGAGGTGCTCGAGGTCCGAATTGCCAACCGGGACCGGCTCGTGTACTTCGACCTAGAGGATGAATCCCAGATCTTGTGGCAGCTCTTCGGCGCCCGGGCGAATGTCTTCCACGTTGGGGCCGACGGCACGATCAACGAGGCCTTCCAGAACGACTCCGAGCACGCCGGAACGGACCCCCCCACGCCCTACCCCGCGCCGATGCCCGAGACGTTCGACGAGTTCGAGGATCGCTGGACGAACGATCGCAACAAGACGCGCCAGGCCGTCCAATCGGCCGTGTCGCTGTTCGGGGCCCCACTGGCGCAGGAGACGCTGCACCGGGCCGGCGTCGCTACGGACGCGCCGAGGGACTGCACAGAAGCAGAGCGCGGTGCTCTCTTCGAGGCGTCGATGGCGCTGCGTAAGGCCCTCGAAGATCCCGACCCGGTCATCTACCGTGAGGGCCCGTTTCCGGACGCCTTCGCGCTGGTGCCGCTGCAGCACCGCGATGCGGGGCCCGCCGAGCGGTTCGACACGGTGGATGCTGCGGTGACCGACTTCGTGCGAGGCACGCTGGCGAAGCAGCACTTCCATCGCCTCTACGACACCTTGGAAGAAGCCCTCACTTCGGCGGCCGAGCATCACCGGCAGAGTGCCGAGCGCATCCGAGAGGAGCTTGAGAGCGAGAGCCGCGCCGGTCGCTACGAGCGGTGGGGCCACCTGCTCATGGCCCAGCAGGACCAGGTGCCCGCCGGGACAGACGAGGTGGAGCTTCCCAACCTGTTCGGTGGGGGTGAGACTGTGGCGATTCCGCTCGATCCCTCAAAATCACCCGTCGAAAACGCGCAGCACTACTACGAACGGGCCCGGAGCACGCGCCGCTCCCGCGAGGAGGCTGAACAGCGTCTCGGCGACACGATCGAGCGTGCCAGGCAGGCCCAGCAGCTCCTCAACAAACTCCGTGACGTCCGCACCCTCGACGGAATCAAGCAGTTCCGGGCCGAGCACGAGGAGGCTCTCGCTCCGTTCGTAGAGCAGAAAGACGCCGGCGTCGATCGATTTCCGTACCGCCGGTTTGACCTCGAGGAGGGCTTCGAAGTGTGGGTGGGCAAGAATGCCCGCCAAAACCATGAACTCACATTCCACACCGCGCAGAAGTACGACCTCTGGCTGCACGCCCGGGAGGTGCCGGGAGCCCATACCGTACTTCATCTCCCCAACCGCGACGCCGAGCCAGGCTCACGCCGCATCCACGCTGCCGCGGCCATTGCCGCCCACTACAGCCAAGCGAAGGGCAGCGGCGTGGTTCCCGTTATGGTCACCGAGCGCAAGTATGTCACTAGCCCCACGGGGGCGGAGCCCGGCGTCGTCCGCGTCGACCGCGAGGACGTCGTCATGGTGGAGCCGGGACTGCCGGAATGATGCGTGAGGCGTGAAGAGTGATGCGTGAGGGGGGACCGTGAGGGCATCACGTTTCACGAATCACGTGTCACGATTCAGAAGCCCGGCGAGATGCGAAAGCCCAGCTCCCAGGTCGTGTCGCGGCGCTGGAAGGGGCGTGCGTAGTAGGCCTCCAGCAGGAAGCTGCCCAGGATGTTGAAGCGGGCCGCGATGCCGGTACTCACGACCGGAATGTTCGTCGCGGCGCTCTTGCCCGTCTCGAAGTTAAAGAATTCGGGGGCCTGGTTCGCGGTCCACGTCACCCCCGCGTCGGCGAAGAGGGCCAGGGTGGTGGGCACGTACCGGAACGGGATGAGACTGAAACGCTCTGGGCCGAGAAGGGGCACGCGGACCTCGGCGCGGGCCGTAAGCGAACGCGTCCCGAAGAGGCGGTCGATCTCGGCGCACTGCGAGCGGATCGGATCGTCACTCACCGACGTGCAGCCCCCGTTTTCCCGGATGCCCGACGCAATCTCTCGCACGTTGTAGCCGCGCACGAAGCCCTGGCCGTAGGGGTAGCCGATGTACTCGTTCCCGATGCCGAACTCATCGTTGAACTCCGCGCCGTAGTTGCCCACGTGCAGCGCCTGGACGGCGAACGTAAATGGCTTCGCGTAGAAGTACCGCCGAAGGTCCGCGCGGACCGACACGAAGTTTTGCGTCCCAACCGTTGGGGTGAGCCCGAGGCGCCACCGGCCCCCCTGCACAGGGCCCGTGAGGCCGTTGGTTGAGAAGTCGCGAACGTACGCCGCGCTTCCCACGACCAAGTACTTCGGATCCCGTTCGCCGAAGGCAGATTCTAACCGCTGACTCACCTCGTCCGGGACAGGGCCGATCTCACGGATGTTTGTCCCGAATCCGTAGCGCGTTGCCCCGACCGAAAACTCGAACCGGCGAGTCGGGCTCAGCGGGTACGAGGCATTGCCGCTCGCGGAGGTAATGTATGCCCGTCGGATGACACTTGCGGCGGCAAGGCGGCCCGATGGGGTACGGAGCCGGAACGTATTCGCGCCAAAAATGAGCGGCGTGTGGCTGAGCGACCCGCCCCAGTTGAGCTGGCCGCGGCGGTTCATGTACGACACCCCGCCGCCGATGTCCCGGAAGGTGCCCTGCGCCTGCACCGCCACGGTGAGACTCCGGTGCCCCAGCATGTCGCCGAACCGAAACCCAATTCCGCCCGACAGTCCCCCGCCAAATGGGCCGCCGATGGACGCCCCTACGCTCGGCGGCGCGATGGCCTCCAGCGAGAGCGTGGATTCGTAGTCGCTGACTTCATAGTTCGTCGAGGCCGGGGGAAGGCCGGTCTTTGGATCGCGGAGGTTCGCAGCCACGAGCCCATCGTCCTGCGGGGTGTACGGCGGAAGAACGCCCGCCTCCGTGAGTGTATCTAGCGGGGCCGCGGCCACCTCGTCGGCAGTGTCCACGGTGTCCATCTCCGTCGGCTGCTGGGAGGGCGTTGCCTGAGCCGCTGCTGCGTCGAGAGGGGTGCCCTGACCCGCGCTGGCCGGGCGGCGGAAGCCCGTGTAGTTGCCGTTCTTGAAGACAGAGAACATCAGGTCGCCACTTGTCCGGGCGACAGACAGTGCGGGCGAGAGTGCCGTAATGCCGCTCACACCCGTCTTCAGGTGCGTGACCCGAAACAGATTCCCGCTCGACAGCTCCATGCGATAGATGTCCTTGAATCCATCCTGGTCGCTAATGAAGTAGAGGCTCTGCCCGTCCGGCGAGAACTGCGGGTTGTGGTGGAGCGCGTCGCCAAACGGCTCGCGGACCGTCACCTCGCCGCTCGACACGTCAATCAGCCCGAGGTCCATCTTGGAGGAGGGATTGAGCGTGTCGAAATTCGTCTCTGCACGGTCGGTCGTGAAGGCGATCGTCTCCCCGTCCGGCGACCACGTGGGCTGGAGATCTGCGTAGCGATCGTTCGTGAGCTGGCGAACCGACTTCGTCTGCAGATTCAGCACGTACAGGTCGCTGATGCCCCCGTCGGTGCCGCTGAACGCGAGCTTGGTCCCGTCTGGCGACCACGCTGGATTCTTGAGCGAGGTGACGCCCTCCACCGAAATGCTCCGCTCAATTTCCTCATCCTCGACGTTCCAGATGGTGATCTGGTTGTCCCCCTCTGCATAGCTCACGAAGGCGAGGCGACGGCCGTCGGGCGACCACGTGCCCGACGAGCTGAGGAAGCGCAGCGCGTTGAAGTGGGTCGTCGTGCCGGCCTGATCGAGCTCCGCGATTACCTCTCCAGTCTTGGCGTCCGCAACGTACAGGTTGAATTGAAAGAGCTCGCGCTCGGAAATGAACGCCACGTAGCGCCCGTCTGGGCTGAGCGACGGGGAGATGTTGATCCGTCCTCCATTCGTCTCGGGCGCGAGCACCTTCTGCCCGGCCGAATCAGGCGGGGTCCGGTTTTCCATGAGGGGAAGATAGGCGTCGCGGGTCGCCTGCGCCCATTCCTTGGTCAGCGAGTCGGGCGAGATGCCGAAGAGGCTTACGTACGCGGAATCGAGCCCCACTTGTCCGCCCCGCTTAAAGAGATTTGCGACGGACTGATCCCCGTATTTGCCCCCGATGTATGCGAGATACGCCTGTCCGTAGCGGTACGGGAAGTATTCGCGCGGGTTGGCCAACTCTTTAAACGATGGCATGTCGTCGCGCCGCACGGCATCCCGCATCCACATGGCCGTGTGTGAGGATCGCCGGCCCACCGACAGGTACTCCGCCATGCCCTCAATGAGCCACGTCGGGAGGCCTCGGAGCTGAATGCCGAGGCTGTCCTGGTTGAGAGCGAGATCGTACTGGAAGGAGTGCACGAGTTCGTGGCCCAGCACGTGGTTCGTCTCGCCGTACGACGGGGAGAGGGGCATCACCACGCGCTCCCGGAGCGGCTCGGTGAAGCCTCCGGTTGCCGGACTGATGGCCTGATCCACGACGTTGGTCTGCTGAAAGTCCGCGTCGTTGGCGTAGAAGATGATTGGCTTCTTTTCGTCGAAGCGGTGCAGAAAGACCTCCGTGTGGCGGTCGTACCAGCGCTCGGCCATGCGGGCCGCGTCGCGCACGGCCTTTTCTTCGGCCGGGTAGAAGTAGAAAACGAAGTGCTCCGTCTCCAGGGTTTTAAAGTTAAAATTGTCGTATTGGACCTTATTCTTCCCGAAGTACTGGGCGTTCGCCGCTGGAGTCGTGAAGGCCGCGAGGAAGGTCAGCGCGAAACAGAGGGTGAGAACGGACGAGAGCCGGAATCGCATGGGACAAGGGACCTTGTCGGAAGGAGCGGACGAAAGTCTTTATGCCCTCTAACACTGTCGTAGAGGTACGAACGTGTGATGTGTCCCTAGTATTCTGATATGAGCGACCGTAGGACGTTACAGGAGGTCAAGCACTGGACCTCTTCGAAGTCGTAAAATTACTGCCGTGTCGACGCGCCGAAGGAGACGTTTGGATGGTCATTCGTTAATCAGCGATGAAGCTCTGCGGGGATTGACCTAGGTCAAGGACAGCAGCGCTCGACGCCCATAGATTGGGGAGCGAACTTGAAGCTGTTCACCAGACCCAATTCTTCCATGAGCAACCCAATCGCAGCGTCCAGCGCGCCCAACGACACGCCCGATTCCCCTTCGCGCCGCGAGTTTCTTCGTCGCTCCGCCGCTTTTGGACTCGCCAGCGTCGGGGCCGGAACGCTCCTCGCGGCCTGTGGCGGATCGAGCGGCGAGGCCGAGTCGGCCTCTTCCAGTAGCACTGCGTCGTCGACAGAGGCGTCCGGGGGAGGCGCGGGTGGACAGGTCGATACGACCGTTACGCTCCATCCGAAGGGCAACCAGATGAAATACAAAGAGACTGAGTTTACCGTAGCTCCCGGCCAGAAGGTCAAGCTCGTTTTTGAAAACACCGCGACGAGCCCCTCGATGCGCCATAACGTCGTGATTCTGAATCAACCGCCCAAGAAGAAGACCTTCCGGAAGATCGGACAGGCCGGCGTGAAAGCGGGGTCGTCCAACGACTACGTTCCGCAGGATGAGAGCCTTCAGACGCTCATCCTTGCGCATACGCCAATCTCTAAGCCCGGTGAGACGGTCTCAACCACGTTCACCGTCCCGGAGGAAACCGGGGAGTACGGCTACGTCTGCACGTACCCGGGCCACTGGGCCACGATGCGGGGCACGATGGTCGTGACGGAAGACGCCGCGACGTAGTGAGCCGTCCGCGTGGGGGCACGTCCCACGCCGATGCCCGAAATCCCCCACGCTCATTCTCTCGGCGTGCGCGCCGGACTGTGGGGCTTCTGCTGACAGATGGGGCTCGCGGCGAGCACGTCTTTCCATCTGGACGCCAAAACAGATTTTCGCACACTCTTATCCAGAATAGTCCACACGAAATCCATGCAATACCTCAAATATCTCTTCATTCTGTTCCTCCCGCTCGGCCTGCTGGGCTGCGGCGGCTCGTCGGGAAATGGGAGTAGCGACGGCGCTCCGGCTTCCTACGTCCCGCCCGGGGAGAAAGACAACTACTACCTGTTCTACTCTGGCGGTCACTCCGGCAACGTGTGGGTGGCGGGCCTGCCGTCGATGCGGATGATCCAGAAGATTCCCGTCTTCACCCCCGCACCGGGCCTAGGCTACGGCTTCACAAAGAAGTCGAAGGAGATGATGGGCAAGTACAAGTGGGGCGACGTGCACCACCCGGCCCTCTCCCAAACCAACGGGACCTACGACGGCCGCTGGCTCTTCGTGAACGACAACGCCAACAACCGCGTCGCCCGGATCAGCCTGGAGGACTTTAGCACGAAGCAGATCCTAGGTCCCATCCCCAACTCGATGGGGAACCACGGCTCCTCGTTCGTGACGCCGAACACCGAGTACATCCTGGTCGCCACGCGCTTTTCGGTGCCCCTGCCGAAGGGGACCCACGCGAACGTCGAGAACTACGCGGAGAAGTTCCACGGCATCGTGAGCGGCGTGAAGGTCGACTCGACCACCGGCCACATGTCGGTCGGCTGGCAGGTCAAGACGCCGCCATTCAACTGGGACCTCGGCTCTACCGGAAAAGGCCCGAGCTACGGATGGGCGTTCTGGTCGTCCTACAACACCGAGATGGCCCACGACTCCCTGGAGATCAACGCCAGCCAGCGC
>NZ_JBDGQQ010000128.1:0-5135 GCF_042218895.1 Salinibacter sp.
CTGAGCTCGACCTCGATGCCCTCGGCCCCTTCCTCGACCAACATCCGGCCCTTCTGGGAGGGGTCGACGTAAAACTCGGTCAGGTCCTGCCCGATCAGCTCTTCGCTCGACTCGACGCCGAGCAGGTCCACCAGCGCTTCGTTCGCGTACTCGATGCGGCCGGTGGGCCCTGCACGGAAGACCCCTGCCGAGAGGCCCTCGGTAATCGACCGGACCCAGGCGTCCCGCTGCCGCAGCTTCCGTTGCATCCGGCTCCGCTGGGCGGCCCAGCGCAGGGTCCGTCCCGCCAGCGCAGGGGTTAGCTCTCCTTTCTGCAGGTACTCGGCGGCCCCAGCCTGCTGGGCTTGGAGGGCCGCATCGAGCCCCTCCCGGCCGGTAAGCACGACGATGGGGACCTCCGGGGCCGCCGAAATGGCCGCGGCCACTGTGCCTGGGCCCTCGCTGTCGGGGAGCCCGAGGTCGAGAACGAGCACGTCCGGGCGTCCCTCCCGGAGTGCAGAGAGGCCATCCTCCAGGGTCTCTCTGTGGCGGAGGGTCGCTTCAACCCTGCTTTCCCCGAGGTACTCTTCGAAGAGGCGGGCATCGCCGGGATTGTCCTCGATCAGGAGAACGCGGAGCGAAGCCGCCTCGCTAGAGTTGGACTGAGAGTTCATAATCGGATTCGGATTTCTGCGAGATCGATTTTGACCATGCACCGGCGGCAACAGCGGTCCCCTCCGGCCGTTTGCCGTCGCCTCTATTCCTCGGGCAGACGGACCACCTGAAACCAGAACTCGTCGACCGACTGCACGATCGTCGTGATCTCGTCGAGGTCCACCGGCTTGGTCACGTAGGCGTTGGCGTGCTCGTCGTAGCTTTTCACCACGTCCTCCTCCGCCTCCGAGCTCGTGAGAACAATCACCGGCACGCGGCGGAGCGTCGGGTGGCTCTTCATCTCCTGCAGTAGGTCGTGCCCGCTTTTTACCGGAAGGTCCAAGTCCAGCAGCACCAGGTCGGGCCTGGGCCTCTCGTCCTCGCCGGTGAGCCCGAGAATGTCCTCGGCCTCCTCGGCGGTGTGGGCCACCATCAGGTCGTTGCGCACCTTCGACTCGCGCAGCATCTCACGGGTCAGGCGCACGTCGGCCGGGTTGTCTTCGACGAGAAGAATCCGGACCGGGCGCTCCCGCTCCGAATCGGAGGGGGGCCCTTGCTCGGGCGCATCTTGGTCAGACGATGTTGTCATGGGAGGCGTTTGGGGTGAGGTGGAGGGTTAAGTGAAAGGCCGAGCCCTCCCCGGGCTCCGACTCGACCCAGAGAGCTCCGTCGTGGCGCTCTGCGATCTTTCGACTGAGAGCAAGCCCCATGCCGGAGCCTTCCTGCCCGGCCCCGTGCGGGTCGAGCTGCTTGAAGATCTGGAAGATCTTGTCCTGCCCTTCGGGAGGAATGCCCGGCCCCTCGTCGCGGACGATGACGTGGGCGGTCCCGTCCGGCTCCGCCCGGCCGCTTACGTGGACGCGAGGCGGGGCGTCCCCACGGTACGTGAGGGCGTTCTCGATCAGGTTCTGAAAGACACGCCGGAGCTGGTCGCGGCTTCCGTAGGTGGTAGGTAGGGCCTCCCGGGTGACGGTGCCGTCCAGCGCATCGATTTCCCGAGCCACGTCGTCGAGCACGTCGGAGAGCACCGCGTCCAGGTCCACTTCCGCGAACTCCCCCTCCTTGCGCCCCACGCGGGAGTACTGCAGCAGCCCGTTGATGAGGGCCTTCATGCGCTCGGCCCCGTCGACCGCATACGCGATGAACTCCTGGGCCGTCTCGTCCAGGTCCTCCTTGTAGCGGCGCTCCAGGAGCTGGAGGTAGCTGGAGACCATCCGGAGCGGCTCCTGCAGGTCGTGGGACGCTGCGTAGGCAAACTGCTCCAGCTCCTCGTTCGAGCGCTCCAGCTTTTCGGTCCGGCGGCGGAGCATCTCCTCCATCTGCCGCTGCTCGGTGACGTCGTTGAGGGCCAGAAGGAGCCGGTCCGGCTCGTCCGCGTCGCCCCGAAGCCTCCGGCCGTTGATGTGGAGCACCCGCCGCCCCAGTCCGTCGAACGTGCGGTCGAGCTCAATCTCCTCGAAGGGCTCGCCCTGCTCGAGAAGCCGACCCACGGCCTCCCGCAGAATCGGGACATCGAAGTGCCCGCCCCCCAATGCGTAGAGGGACGCTCCAATCGTGTCGTCGGGCGTGGCCGAGAACACGCGGTAAAACGCCGGATTGACCTGGCGCACCGTGAGGTCGGTGCCTAGGACGAGCAGGGGCTCGTGGAGGGTGTCCACGATCCGCTGGGGATCCGCCAGCGGGCCGACATCGGAAGAGGACGCCCCGGACGAGGAGTCCTGAGCCTGAGAGGGAGCCATGGCAGGAGCACATGATGTAGGAGTCGTCGGTCGCTCTCCGCCCGGTGCACTCGTTCCAACGTCGCCCTGGTCCGTTACGAGACGGGTAGCATCGAGTGGCTACGAAGGTGGTGAAGAGCCACGCGAAATGTGAATATGTTTTGTATAGACGGCCTAGTTGTTTGGCAGGTTCCCCCTGTAGAACGGGACCCCCATTACGAGAGGACCTCCACCCCCCCAAACTCGAATCGGGCGCCTCCGCCCTCTGCCTCCGTGAGGGTCACCGCCCAGCCATGAGCCTCGGCGATGCGCTCCACGATCGCGAGGCCAAATCCAGTGCCCTCCTCTCGCGAGGTCCGGCCCGGTTCGAAGACGTCTTCGCGGCGCCCAGGCGGAATGCCAGGACCGTCGTCTTCGACGTACAGGGTGGCGTCGCCCCTCCGCCCCACCCGGACCGTGACGGCCGCCCCGCCGTGCTCGATGGCGTTTCGGAAGAGGTTCCCAAAGACGTGCCGGAGGCGGTCCGGGTCGCCCTCGATTGTGCACTTGTCGACGACGACCAGGGAGGCCTCGCCGGTCTGAATCATGCTCCAGCACCGCCCCACAATCTCCGCCACCGGAACGGGCTCGGGGGATTCCACCGCCTCCCCTCGTCGGGCGAGAACCAGCGTGTCGGAGATGATGTCGTCCATCCGATCGAGGGCCTTCTGGGCCACCTGGAGGTCATCGCTCGCCCCGCCGTCCCCTTCCAGTTGTGCGGCCGCGATGGCCGTGCGCCCCTGTGCGACGCTGAGTGGACTGCGGAGGTCGTGGGCCACAATGCCCGCAAATTCGTCGAGCCGGTCGTTCTTGCGCCGCAGCTCCTTCTCCCGCTGGATTCGGGCCGTCACGTTTCGGCTGAGGGCGATGAATTGCTCTTCGCCCCCAATCCTCGTCTTGTCCACCCAGACCTCGACCGGGAACGTCGATCCGTCTTTGCGACGATGCCGGCCTTGTCCCTTGTCGCGATCGCCCACGTCCATCTCCGCCCAGATTTCCCGTAGCTCTTCCGGCTCAACCCCGACCTCGAAGTCCGTCACGTTCATGGACAAGAGCTCCCCGCGCGCACATCCGAGATCGTCGATGGTCTGATCGTTGACATCGATGACGTTTCCGTCCGCGTCGTGGACAACGACCGCGTCGGGGAGCTTCTTGAACAGCGACTTCAGGCGCTGGCGACTCCGCTCAAGTGCCCGCTGCCGCCGCTTTCGCTCGGTGACCTCGCGGTCGATGCCCATGATGCCCGCAACGTTGCCCTCCTCATCGTAGTACGGATACTTATTGCTGAGGAAGACGTGCTCGTCTCCGTCGATAAATCGGGTCGTTTCGTGGGCGTCCGCCGCCTCGTCCTCGAGAATCTGCTCGTCAATCCGGCGGATGCGGGTCGCACTTCCGACGTCGAACAGCTCCTCGTCCCGCTTCCCGACGACCTCTTTGGGCGCGAGCCCGAAAAGCGCAGCGGCCGCCTCATTCACGAAGCGGTAGCGCCCCTCGCAGTCTTTGAGGTATACGGCCTGCGAGGTATTCTCGATGAGTGCAGTGAGCCGGCGGTTCGTTCGGGCAAGCTCCTTCTCTGAGGTCTTCCGGTCCGTAATGTCGAAGAAGCAGAGCGAGAGCCCGCTCTCGTCGGGATAGACGCGCACCTCAAACCACCGATCCAGGGCCGAGTTGTAGCGCTCAAAGGATTGTTGCTCCTGTGTCTCCATCGCCGCTTCGAGCGCCTCCTGGGCAACCGTTCCCTTCGACTCCGGGAACGCGTCCCACACGTGCTGCCCAATCAGTTGCTCGCGACCGGTGTCCAGGATCTGCTCGGCCTGGTCGTTGACGTAGGTGTACTGGAGGTCGGAATCGAGGGCCGCGATGCCCTCGCTCACCCGCTCGAAGACCTTACTCCGGCGAAGAGTCCGTTTTTCGCTGGCTGGGCTTTCTGCAGAGTCAGGCATGGAGGCTAGGCTGTACGGATCCGGGTTGGAGGGTGCAAAGACTGAAAATGGTAGAAAGCGGTTTAGGTTACACTCAAACTTCAATCGTGCGGTCCGGTGCTACGAGGAAGTCCGGTCGATGAGCCCGCAGGGCAATCTATATCCAACTCGTTCCATTGAAATCGGGAGGCCCTCAGGTCTGTCGGAAGAAGCATCCAGGGAAATGGATTGCGTTCCCGGGATCGGTTTTCTGACGACTCGAGAATCTACCCTCGATCACTATGGAGAGGGGACCTGTGGCCAACATGGACGGATGGATCTGGGGGAAGGGGCGTGGCTTGCGGGCAGATGGAACGAGCCAGGGACACTGGCAACATTTCTCCTTCGCGCCGTCTTGACCGCACGCCCCGCACGCGCCTCGCCGTCTTGGGTTAGCGGTTCAGCCACTCGGTCACCCGACGGGCCACCGGCCGCGGCGTGAAGCGCACGAGGAAGGCACCGATCTTATTGGGCCAGCCGGGCACGACGAGCGTCCGGCCGTCGCGGAAGGCGGCGTGTCCGGCCTCCGCTACCTCCTCGGCCGTCATGGTGGAGGCGGTCTCGAAGAGGGCGGTGCCGCGCATGTCGGCGCGGTCCAGGAAGGCGGTCTCCGTGGGGCCGGGCGCGAGGCACGTCACGGTGACGTTCGTATCGGCTACCTCGTGGGCCAGTCCCTCGCTGAAGGAGAGGACGTAGGCCTTGGTGGCGTAGTAGACGCTCATGTAGGGGCCGGGCTGGAAGGCGGCGGTGGACGCCACGTTGAGCACCCCGCCCCGGTCCCGCT
>NZ_JBDGQQ010000129.1:0-12333 GCF_042218895.1 Salinibacter sp.
CCGCCCACTCGAAGGAGCAGCTCGACCGCGCCATCGACGCGTTCACCGAGGTGGCTCAGAAGCACGACGTGATATAGTTTGGTGTGGACGGTTGAAAGGCAGAAGGTCAAAGGTTGGCTCGTATGTCGACCTTGTGAGTTGATTGAGGAGGAGCTGCCGCAGAACACGACGGTCAGGGTCAACGGACGGCCGCACGAGAGGACCCCAGACCACCGATGAGAGCAGAGAAACCACCGTTCGTGGCGCTGGGAGCGAAGCGACCGAGCATCCTGAGGCTTTCGGGGTGACCGCTGTCGGCCGTCGTCGCGAGATGGGCGTAGCTCACATCCATCTCACAGACTTGAGATGCTCCCGGATGTTTTTCCTCGCACCTTCAACTTTCCCCCCTTCCAACCTTCCTACCTTCAACTCGCAGCCCGCCGCACTTACAGCTCTCCTCACAGATTTGCCTTCCCAGCTTCATGATTGACGCCCCCATTCGTTGGAGCATTACCTTCTCTCTCCTCGCACTGCTCCTTCTCCCCGGGACGACCGCGGAGGCCCAGAACATGGAGGGCCAACAGCTGAAGCGCACGCTTCCCCCCGACACGGCCGTCACCCAAACGGATCGCGTGACGGTGAAGGGCGAGGAGGTGCCCTACGAGGTGACCACCGGCACGCAGCCCGTGTACGGGGAGAACGATTCGGCCATCGCGTCGCTCCACTACACCTACTACCGGCGCACCGACGTGGACGACCGCACGCGGCGCCCGCTCATGATCTCGTTCAACGGCGGGCCCGGCTCCGGCTCGCTCTGGATGCATCTGGGCTACACCAGCCCCAAGCGCCTCAAGATCAGCGACGAGGGCTTCCCCACCCAGCCCTACGGCGTGCAGGACAACCCGCACTCCATCATCAACAAGGCGGACATCGTCTACGTCAACCCCGTCAACACCGGCTTCTCGCGCATCCTCGACGAGGACGTAAAGCGGGAGACGTTCTTCGGCGTGAACGCCGACGTAGAGTACTTGGCCGACTGGATCGACACGTTCGTCTCGCGTCACAATCGATGGCGCTCGCCGAAGTACCTGATCGGGGAGAGCTACGGCACGACCCGCGTGGCGGGCCTGGCCGGGGAGTTGCAGAACAGTCACTGGATGTACCTGAACGGCGTCATTCTCGTCTCCCCCACCGG
Organism: Salinibacter sp.; assembly: GCF_042218895.1. Classification (NCBI taxonomy): domain Bacteria; kingdom Pseudomonadati; phylum Rhodothermota; class Rhodothermia; order Rhodothermales; family Salinibacteraceae; genus Salinibacter; species Salinibacter sp. The sequence goes on from NZ_JBDGQQ010000129.1 coordinate 1,175, forward strand.
CCTCGGCCTGGAGCCCGCCGGTCCCTCCCCCCGCTCCGAGGCCCTCAAGCTGCCCTATTACGCGGCCACCGCGTGGTACCACGACCAGCTGCCGAGCGACCTCCAGACCCGGGACCTCCAGGATCTGCTCTCGGAGGTCGAAAACTACACGGTGGAGCAGTACATTCCGGCCGTCACGCGAGGAGGCTTCATCGATAGCACCCGCCGGCAGAGCGTAGCGCAGCAGGTGGCCCGCTACTCGGGGCTCTCCAAGCGGTTCGTCCTAAACCACAACCTCGCCGTGCCCGCCGACGCGTTCTGGAAGCAACTCCTGCAGGAGCAGGGCTATACCATCGGGCGCCTCGACTCCCGTTACAAAGGCGTGGACCCGAAGAACGCGGGGGACGAGTACGACTATCCCGCAGAGCTCACCTCGTGGAACCACGCGTTTACGCCCGCCATCAACCACTACCTCCGCACCGACCTCGGCTTCGAGACGGACCTCAAGTACAACGTCTTTGGCCCGGTGCGGCCGTGGGAGGACGATAACAACGACACGGGCGAGCAGCTGCGGCAGGCGATGGCCCAAAATCCGTACCTCCACGTCATGGTGCAGTCCGGCTACTACGACGGGGCCACGGACTACTTTTCGGCCAAGTACGTGATGTGGAACCTCGGCACGCGGGACACGCTTCGCGACCGGCTCCGATTCGAGGGGTACCGGAGCGGGCACATGATGTACCTGCGTGCAGAAGATCGGGGACGCGCCAACGACGATCTCCGGTCGTTCATCAAGAACTCGATTCCGGAGGAGGGAACGCCTGCCCGGTACGGCCCCACCCGGAAGTAAGGCTGAACGGCGGTGGAGAGCACTCACGGCAGCCTCTCTCCCCCTCCGGGGTGAGATCCGCCCGGTATCCGTAGCCTGCGCCCCGATTTCACGAGAATGTCCTGTTTGTCGGGACCGGGGATTTGCGTCTCTCCATGCCCCCTTCCTACTCTTTCAGTCCTCGTGCTTCCTCACAGCCCCGCCGCCCCCATGCGTGCCCGTCTGCTGTTCGTCGCGCTTCTGAGCCTGCTCCTAGCCGTGCCTGCCCAGGCCCAGGAGCAACCCCATGTCTTCCGCAACGCCACGCTCTACCCCATCTCGTCCGCCCCCATTGAGGACGGTACAATGGTGGTGCAGGATGGCACCATTCAGGCCGTCGGCGAAGCCGGAACGGTCGACGTGCCCGATGGGGCCGTCGAGCACGACGTGTCGGGCAAGGTCATCATGCCGGGCCTCGTGGACACCCACTCCCACATTGGACAGGTAAGCGGGGGCGACGGGTCGGCGGCGATGCACCCGGACGTGCGTACCATCGACGCAATCAACGTGCGGCACCCGTCGATCAACCGCGCCCGGGCGGGCGGCATCACGACGGTGCAGGTGCTATCGGGCTCCGGGCACCTGATGAGCGGGCAGACGACCTACCTCAAGCTGCGCGACGGCGATACGGTGGCCGACCTGAAGGCCTGCGACAATCAGCCCGTCGAGGACTGCGGCGGCATGAAGATGGCCAACGGCACCAACCCGCAGCGCGAAAGCGGCCCCTTTCCTCAGACGCGGGGCCACGCCGCGGCCATGGTGCGCCAGCAATTTGTGCAGGCACAGGCGTACCAGCGCAAGAAGCAGCAGGCCGAGTCGGAGGCCGAGATGCCGGATCGCAACCTGCGCATGGAGGGCCTCGTCGACGTGCTGGAGGGGGAGCGCACGGTCCACTTCCACACGCACCGCCACGACGACGTGCTCACCGCCATCCGTCTGAGCAAAGAGTTCGACTTTGAGCTGGTGCTCCATCACGTAAGCGAGGCGTGGAAGGTGGCCGACGAAATCGCCGCGGCCGACGTGCCGTGCTCGATCATCGTGCTCGACGCGCCCGGCGGCAAGCCGGAGGCCGATGAGATTGCCTACCGCAACGGCCGGGTGCTCAACCAGGCGGGCGTCGACGTGGCCTACCACACCGACGATCCGATCACCGACTCTCGACTCTTCCTGCGCTCTCCCGCCCTTGGCGTACGGGCAGGGATGTCCCGCGAGGCGGCACTGGAGTCCGTCACGCTGGCCGGGGCCCGCATGCTCGGGCTGGCCGACGACACCGGCTCGCTGGAGACGGGGAAGGACGCCGACTTCATCGTCCTCTCTGGAGACCCGCTGAGCGTCTACACCAACATCGAGCAGACCTGGGTGGAAGGGGAAACCGTATTCGACCGCTCCAACCCTGAGGACCGCAACTTCGCCACGGGCGGCTACCGGGTCTACGACGACGCCATTCAGCACGTCCACGAGTAACGCGCCGCCGCTCCGCCCGTCCTGCCCCACCCGCCAGATACTTTTCCCATGCGTTTCCGATCTTCGCTCCTTCGCCGCCTCACGCTCCTTCTCGCCCTCCTCGTGGGCGGCCTGCTGCCGGGGTTGGTCCAGGCGCAGCACGCCGTCCGGGCCGACACTCTCTACACCATGACCGGCGACGGGCCCATCGTGGACGGCGTCGTCCTCATTGAGGGTTCGACGATCAGCGAGGTGGGCCCCGCTTCCGAGGTCGACGTGCCGTCCGGCGCTACGGTCCACGAGGCGACCGTCGTCACGCCCGGCCTCATCGACCCCCGCAGCACCGTGGGCGTCTCAGGCCTCGAAAACGTACCGGCCAACCAGGACCAACTCGACACCTCCGCCCCCATCCAGCCGGCCCTCCGCGCCATCGACGCCTACAATCCGCGCGAGGACCTCGTAAAATTCGTGCGGCAGCTCGGCATCACCACCGTCCACACCGGCCACGCGCCCGGCGCCCTCGTCAGCGGGCAGACCGCTACCTTCTCCACCACGGGCGGGACGGTGGCGGAGGCCCTGCACGACTCGCTGACGACGGTCGCCTTCACGCTGGGGCCCGATGCGCAGCAGCGCTTCGAGTCGCCCGGCACGCGGTCGAAGGGCGTGGCTATGCTGCGGCAGAAGCTGCTCGACGCCCGGGCCGCGATGGACGACGAAGGCCCGACGACAGATCTTGGGCAGGCCATGCTCCAGAAGGTCCTGCGCGGGGAGGTGCCAGCGCTCATCACGGCCCACCGCGCCCACGACATTCAGGCGGCGCTCCGCCTTCAGGAAGAGTTTGGCTTCGAGATGATCCTGGACGGGGCGTCCGAGGCGTACCTCGTGGTCGACGAGATCAAAGAGGCCGGCGTGCCCGTCATCCTGCACCCGACCATGACGCGCCCCTCCGGCACCACGCAGAACGCCGCCTTTACCACGGCGGCCACCCTGCACGAGGCGGGCGTGCCGGTGGCCATCCAGAGCGGGTGGGAGCCCTATGTCCCCAAGACGCGCATCGTGCTCTACGAGGCCGCCATCGCGGTTGCCAACGGTCTGCCCCGTCGCGCCGGACTGGCAAGCATCACGAGCACCCCTGCCCAAATCCTAGGCCTCGACGACGTGGGAACCCTCGCCCCCGGCCAGACGGCCGACCTTGCGCTCTTCGACGGCGACCCGTTCGAGTACACCACTCACACCTGCACAGTGCTGGACGACGGACGCGTGGTTAGCGACGAGTGCAAGTAGAACAGGACGGCTCCTCCCGGTGGGACGGACGGACAGGGGCCAAACGGAAGCCTTGACTGCCAAATCTCAGGGAGCAAGGGAGAATCCTGCGTTCCGTCGGCGCACGCCCAACGGTGTTACCGATCCTCCGCGACGACCCTGAGCATATCCATCGCGGTGATGACGCCCAGAACCTGATCGCTCTGAGTGACGAACACCCGACGGATGCCGCTCCGGTGCATCACCTGGGCTACCTGCTGAATAGAGGTGTGCTCGCTCACGTCGTAGACCTGCGGGGTCATGACGTGCTCGGCGGTGGCCCCGGTGTTCTGACTGACCCGGAGGGCTTCCAGGTCCTCTTCGGCGTACCTCGCTTCAAGTTCCGTGCGGTAGAAGGAGGCGGGCTCTTCGGAGGACGCGGGATCCCCCGCTGTGCCGTTGTACCGCGCAATGTCTGTCAGCGAGATCACCCCCACCAGTTGCCCATCGTCGACGACGGGCGCCCCAGAAATGCCGTGGTCTGTGAGGAACTGGGCGACGTGATCGATTGGCCAGTCGGCCTCAACTGTCCTCACGTCCGTCGTCATCAGGTCCTTCGCGCTGTTCCACTTCATGGCAAGTCGGAAAGGGGGTTATGGAGAAGAAGTACGGTGCGGATGGCAGAATCTCTATTGGTCGGCTCGCTCCGTGTTGCGGACGTCCCATGGATCAATGGCAAATTCCCTCGTTCCACAGACCGTAGCGGGCGGAACTCGAAAGGCCCCATTTCGTGCGCAAAATGCTTCGGACGGTACGGGGCCCGTAGCTCAGTTGGTTAGAGCCGCCGACTCATAATCGGCTGGTCGCAGGTTCGAGTCCTGCCGGGCCCACCTTTTCCTCCGCAAACCTCTGTGGGGCGTAGGACTCCGCGTTTACGGACCCGCTGCCTGGTTCCCACGTCATCTCCGAGGGTGAATGCGCGGGAGAGGGCGAGCGTATGACCCGAAAGCAGCGGCTCCCTCCACCGGAATCGGGGGCGTCGTTACTCGTACTGCAGGAGGACGGGACCGACTTCACGCAATAGGACCCATAGTTCAACGCTTCCGGGTCGGGACGTCCTCTCGGGAGCAGAACCTCGTCCGTCCGGAACGGGACGGGACGACTCTTGCTCTGGGGAGTCTGGCACAGGCCGGAACTGCAGGTTGGGCCTGAATGCCTGCCGTTTCCAGTTGTGCGGGCCGGACAGATTCGATCCGTTCCCTCCGAGACCTGCGAAACTGTCGCCAGAGATTCCCGTCGGGGACCCGCCCATCGATCGTGAAGAACGCTCGGACGTGGCACGAACAGCGGGCTTTTGCGGATTACGTTGCGATGCACTCCGTCAGAGGGACTGCACTTTTCGTCTTCCCCCACTCGGCGATGAGCCTCTCCCGCTGGAGAATCCGTCCTACTCTCTGGTGCCTGTGCGTTGCCACGGGCGTGCTCCTTCTATCAGGCTGTGACCTCTTCACCTCGTCAGGGTCCCCGTCGGAGACCTCGCGCGACCGCTACCTCCGGGTTGGCTACATTCTGGGGCAGAGCGCCCTGAAGGCGAGTCCTTCCGAGGCACGCCGACGCCTTGCCCTCCCAGATCGGCGCCGGACGTCGACCGTTCGCCTCGCGGCCGAGGCGGCCGACCGGCTCACCCACCTTAACTACGCATTTGCCAACGTGACGAAGCGAGGACGGGTTGTGCTTGAGCGGCGTCGCGACTCGGTCAACCTCATGCGTCTCGGCGCCCTCAGAGACGACCACCCTGACCTCAAACTTCTCCTCTCAATTGGCGGATGGGCGTGGTCCGACTATTTCTCGAACGCAGCCCTCACGGACGCGTCGCGTCGGCGATTTGCCCGCTCGGCCGTGCGCCTCCTCGATACCTACAACCTCGACGGTCTCGACATCAACTGGGAGTTTCCCGGTCGACCGGGGCAGGACAACATACATCGGTCCGAAGACGCGGAAAACTTTACTCGTCTTCTCCGGACCGTACGGGCTCACCTGAAGGCCCAGGGCAAGGCCGACGGCCGAACCGGTGAGGACCGGTACCTGCTCACCGTTGCGGCCGGTGCCACCCGGCAATACCTCCGCCACACAAACATGACCGAGGCCCACAAGCCTCTCGACTTCATCAACTTGATGACGTATAATTTTCGGGGACGTTGGTCGTTGCAGACTGGCCACCACGCAAACCTCCGCGCTCCGGCGGACGTCCCGCAGGCCCTTTCGGCGGCCGCCAGTGTCGAGATGTGGACCAATATGGGCATCCCGACTCGCAAGCTCGTCCTTGGCGTCCCCTTCTACGGGCGTGGGTGGGGGGGCGTCCGGTCGAGCAATCGGGGGCTCCATCAGCCCTACGACAAGGCGCTCGGGGCCTTTTCGTACGAAACCCTGGCACAATCCTACGTCAACCAGCGGGGCTTTGCCCGCTACTGGGACGCGTCCGCCCAGGCGCCCTATCTCTGGAGCCCCGACTCGCTGACGTTCATCAGCTACGAGAATCCCAGATCGGTGCGCGCCAAGGCTGATTTCGTCCGGTCGCGCGGACTCGGCGGCCTCATGTACTGGCAGCACACCCACGACACCGGAGCACTTCTAAAGGCCCTGGATGAAGGCCTAACCGCTCCCTCCTGAGGTCGCCCCTTCGTTCCTTCAAAGACGTCAGGCGGGCGCGACGGAGGAGTCCGGCGCAACGGTTCGCTCCTAATTCTGGGGCGGCCCAGAATCCCCCTCCGGACGATAGGGCCTTCTCGTCCCGGACGGCAGATCGGCGTTGTAGTACCACGAGAAGCCGCCCACGATGACGATAAACGCGAGGACGAGTCCTCCCATCTCCCCTAGAGACGTTTCCGGCGCCCCCACCTTGGGCAGCGCAACGAGCCCCCCGACGAAGACGACGAACCCGAAGATAAAAAGCCCAAAGTACTCGACAATGAACCTCATGAGGTGGCAGTCTCGACTTGGTCGACGAGGTCAGCTAAAATCCAGAGCGACGGGACCCAGAGGCCGACGAAGATGGCGGCCTGCGCGTAACCGCTAAACCATAGGAAAAGAGATAACGCCAACGCCACTACGCCGGCGCCGAAGATCCACCCTTTGTTGCTTGTCATGAAGGTTGGCGCTGTGATTTCGGTTGTCGAAAAGAAGGTGAAAGGGCATGGAGCGCCCTCCTGATTCGACGGCAGCAACGCTCAATGTGCTTGCAGCCGCCGACAAAGTGATGTGTGGCGTAGGATGTACGAAGTGACGTGCGTCGCCGATCCTTGCCCCTGATATCGTTGCATCCGTTCCACATTCGAAAGGGCCCAAGTGTTCGGGAATATTCCCTAGTTGCGCGTGCAGAGCAGGACAGAGGATGACGAGCACCGGGGAAGGGCTGTCTGTCGAGGTTGAGGCTCGCCGCTATTTCCGGGCGGTCACCGTGATCTCGACCCGGGCGCCGGCGGGAATGCCCGCCGCCTGCACAGCGGCGCGAGCGGGCGAAGCAGCGTCGAAGTACGTGCTGTACACTTCGTTCATCGCCGCGTAGTCGTCCAGATCGGCGAGGAATACCTGGGTCCGCACGACATCTTCCAGCGAGAACCCCGCCGACTCTAAGACGGAACGAAGGTTCTCCAGCGCCTGCCGCGTTTCGGCCTCAACCCCGCCGGCCACGAGGCTGTCCGTGGTGGGATCGATGCCGATCTGGCCGGAGCAGTAGATGGTGTTGCCGACCTGAATCGCTTGCGAGTACGGACCGAGGGCCTCCGGCGCCGCATCCGTGGAAATTACCTGTCGGTCCGGAGGGTCCTCAGACTCCGTGCATCCGATGAGGAGTAGAACGAGCAGGAGAGACGGCAAGCCGAAGGTGTGCATAGGAGCGGAAGAAATCATTTCAAGAACAGATGTGCCAGCACGAGGAACGGACATCAGGACGCTGCGGGGGCCTCTCCCCGGTGCCGGAGGGCCAGGAGGCTTCCGGCGGCCAGATTGATGACCGTCCCGATGGCCGTGTACCACGGCCATCCGATGCCTTTCAGGTTCGCCTCCGAGACGTATGCCTCCGAGGGACCGAGCAGGAACGGCATCCAGCCCTCGGGATCATGCGCGAGCGTGAAGGTCCACCCCTCGGTGGGACTGTGGTACACACAAAAGATAATGAGCACCATGGCGGCAATGGACCCGATGAAGGCGACGAGGGCGTCGCGCTGGCGGGTGCCGTCGTGCCATAGGCCAAGCAGGAAGGCCCCAAGCAGGCCTCCGTAGGTGAAGGACGCGATGGACAATCCGAGCTCGACGACCGGATTGTTGCTATCCTGAAAGAGGCTCGCGAAGCCGATGAAGACGACCCCCCAGAACAGCGTGAGAAGCCGCGAGACCAAGAGGGCACTCCCCTCCTGGTCCTCGAGAGAGCGCCCCAGGATCCACTCGTAGAGGTCGTTGACCGAGGAGGACGCCAGCGCGTTCAGGGACGAAGAGAGGGAACTCATCGCCGCCGCTACGATGCCCGCCAGGATGAGCCCCGACAGGCCTGCCGGCAGGCCCTCGACAATGTATTTCGGAAAGACCCCGTCGCCCCGCTGGAGCCCAAGGGCCTCAAGGGACGCCCCGTCGTAGTGCACCCAGAGCAGGAGCCCAACGGCAAGGAAGAGCGTAAACTGGACCATCACGACCAGGGCACTGCCAACCAGGGCTTTCCGACTGCCGGCCTCGTCGCGACAGGCAAGCAGGCGCTGTACGATGAGTTGATCGGTGCCGTGGGAGGCCATGGAGAAGATGGCCCCACCCACCACGGCCGTTACGAGCGTGTACGGCTGCGTCCACCAGCGTCCGAACGACTGACCGAGGCCGAGGTCGATCAGTTCGGTCTTGCCGGCCGCCACCGCCTCGCTCCACCACCCAGCCGGCACGTCGCCCAGCAGGAAGACGATGGCCGCCAGCGCTCCGCCCACGTAGAGGAGCATCTGCACCACGTCCATCCACACCACGGCCCGGATGCCCCCGATGAGCGTGTAGATGGCTGTGACCGTCCCGATGACGAGGATCACCTGGAAGTAGGTCACCTCCAGCCCCGCCATCGTGGCAACGACCTTGAGGGGAATAGCGGTGGCGAACAGGCGGACCCCATCGGCCAGGAGGCGCGTGATGAGGAACGTGATGGAGGCAGCCGCCTGCATGTTGTCGCCGTATCGGGTACCCAGGAAGGCGTACGCGGTCTGGAGTTCACCGGCGTAGTAGCGGGGCAGGAAATAGACGCCGACGAGAATTCGCCCCACTAGGTACCCTCCTGTGATCTGGAGAAACGTAAGCGTCCCTCCGTACGCCACGGCCGGCACGCCCACCACGGTAAGTGTGCTCGTCTCGGTGGCTACGACCGAAAGGCAGACAGCCCACCAGGGCAAATCGCGACTCCCAAGAAAATAGTCGTCCGTCGACGCCTGGCTGCCCCCCGCCCAGATGCCAAACACGGCAACCCCGAGCAGATACGCGGTGATGACGACGTAATCCAAGGTCGTGAGCATACATCCAGATGGATCGATCTCCGGAGAATCCCTCACTGCTGCGTCCCCCAGCAGAAGCGGGCCAGCGCGACTGTCAAGAAAGAAATCGCTTCTGAGGCGGAAAGTCGAGGGGGTAGGAAAGCCGCCCAAAATTCGCCCACTGCGGCCGCGGTTACAATCTGGAACCGCTTCCAAAATTTCGCCTCCCTCCAGGGACCGGCCTATTGTGGGGTCAAATTGACCTTGACAGCACTCCCCCCGCTTGACTTTACAATACCTTTTCTTTGCATTTACGGTAACTGAAAATTCTGGCGAGCCGTACGCGGTGTGCCGTGTTCCCCATGCTGGATCTCGCTGGGAAGCAGGGACGATTCTCAAGTATTGTCTGCAAAAGCCAACTGAGACGAGATGTATAGAGCTGTACAGTTCCTCAAGTCAACCCTCTCCTTGGGACCTCACCCCATCGGTCGGATTGTACTCGGGGGAGTCCTCGTGCTTGCCCTCACCGCTATGGCGGTTCCTGGAAGCGCTTTGGCCCAGCATAGGGTTTCGGGAACAGTCACAGGCTCGACAGATGGGAAGCCGCTTCCAGGTGTCAACGTTCAAGTGGTCGGCGCCCAGACCGGAACGGTCACGTCTTCGGACGGCCAATACGAGCTGACGGTCCAAAACGAGGATGCCACCCTCCAATTCTCATTCGTAGGCTATCAAACCCGGACGATCGACATCAACGGGCGCTCCACAATCAACGTGACCATGGAGCCGGAGACCCTCACGGGAGAAGAGCTCGTGGTCGTTGGGTACAGCGAGGAGCGTCGGGCCGACCTCACCGGATCGGTGCAGGTCGTGGACACGGAGGAACTGCAGCAGTTGCCGGGCGGACAGCTCACGGACAAGCTACAGGGCAACGCAGCGGGCGTGAGCGTGATCTCGTCCGGACAGCCGGGCCAGGATCCGCAGATTCGGATTCGTGGGATTAACACGTTCGGCAACAACACGCCTCTTTTCGTGGTCGACGGCGTGACTACCCAGTCGATCAACAACTTGAATCCGGAAAATGTCGAGTCTATTCAGGTCCTGAAGGATGCCAGCTCGGCGTCCGTGTACGGAGCGCGAGCCGCGAATGGCGTCGTGATCATTGAGACCAAGCAGGGAGAAGGCGACCTGAGCATATCGTTCAATTCCTCCGTTGGGATGTCCAGGCAGCCGAACGAGAGCAATCCCTGGAACATGGTCGACCCCAAAGGACGGGCCAAGCTGAAGCTCCTTGCGGCCTGCAATTCGAACCAAGGGGTAAGCAACTTTACGCCGTCGGACCCGCAGTACACCTTTCCAGACGGATGTGGACAGTATCCGAACGGGAGCCTTGGCTCAGTTGAGCTTCCCAACTATATTCTGCCAGCCGGGGCCGACGAAGCCAATCCGGAGGACTATTTCGTCGTGCCGGAATACTCCGGGGATCTCTCCCCCGCCGACTTCACCCAGATCGTTCGGGCCAATAAGTCCGGAACGGACTGGTTTGACGCGATCAACCGGACGGGCATGACCACCAATACCAACCTCACGGCGAGTGGCGGCAGTGAAAACGGCAGCTATCTGCTCGGACTGGGATACCGCAAAGAGGAGGGAACGGTGAAGAAAACGTTCCTGGAACGGTTCTCGCTTCGCGTCAACACGACGTACAATATCACCGACAACATTCGCGTGGGTGAGAACCTCTCCTACACGGCTGAAGAGAATTTCCTGACCAACGAACTCAATGAGGGAAGCGCGATCGGGATGGCGATGCGCATGCGGCCCATTATTCCGGTGCGCGACATTAAGGGAAACTTTGCCGGGACACGAGGAAATGGGCTCGGCAATGCGGAAAATCCCGTGGCCTATCGGGCGCGAACCCGGAACGACGAGAACCTGAGTAAGCGCCTGTTTGGGAATGTCTTTGCGGAGGTTAGCTTCCTCGAGAATTTTCGTTTTAAGTCCCTCGTTGGGGGCGCCATCGAATCCAGATACAGTCAGACCTTTCAGTTCCCGACGTACGAGAACTCGGAGAATAACTCGATCAACGCGCACACGGAACAGGCGTGGAATAACTACGACTGGACGTGGACGAA